>JBKJYG010000268.1:0-6434 GCA_046715905.1 Hyphomicrobiaceae bacterium
ACGTCGCGCTCCAACAGCGCCCGGTTGCCGTGCAGGAAGACCACCATGACTGCGGGCCGCGAGGCCTCGAAGGCCTTGGGAAGATACAACAGCACGCGACGGTCGCTGTAGACCTCGTCGGCCCAGAACTTTTCATTGCGCGGCGTCAGACGTCCCCGCCGGCCGTCTTCCTCCAGGTCAAGAAAGGGTGCGCCCGTCGCGGGGTTGAGGCCCTCGAAGGGAAAGGGTGCCGTCTTGAAAGGGACGAGCGCTTGCTTGGCCGCCTTCAAGGGCGCGATTGGGCGTCGGCTGGGCTTTGGCACCGACCCCTCCCACAGCAGCTTGCGCGTCGGGTGCATGATTTCGCTATGCGAAGGCCGATCGGAGGCAAGGGCGCCATCGCCTCCCACGAGCACGGCCATTGCCCAAGCCTGCAACAGGCTTCGCGTGAGCGCCACGCTCAATCCCGCGTATGTGGCAGCAGCACGCCGTAGAAGGCCGGCATCGCCATCAAATACGCCAGTCCGCTCACGACCAGCACGGTCGACAGTCCGAACGATGTGGCCAGGATGGGCACCAAGGCCGCGCCGACCACCGAGAAGCAACCATTGATCCCCCACGCCCATACGAACATGTGCTCTTTGCCCAGGCGGCTCAGCCAAGCCATCGCCATCGGCATCGGAAAGCCCATCAGGAAAGCCGGCGGCAGAATGAGCGCGAAACAGTAGACCAGACGCAGCCAATAGGGCAGCACGCCAATCCGGTCGAGGCCATAGTCGAGCACCAGCCCGTAGGTGATCAGCAGGCCACCAATCCCGAGAAAGACCAGCGGCATGGTCCGCCGGGCATCATCGACATAGCGTGCCGAGACGTAGGCCCCCGCGCCCGAGAACATCAGCATGCCCGTGATGAGCACGGAAGCCGACACGGTCGCATTGCTGAGCGCCAGCACGAAATGAGAGATCAGTCCCACCTCGACCATGATGTAACCCAGGCCAAGGCATGCGAAATAAACAATGGTCGCGGACTTGCCGCGCGATCGGCTGAAGAGCGCGCGCCAGCCGAAGACGACGGGTAGAAGCACGAGCACGAGAGCCGCTAAGGCCGCGATGACAAAGGTGGCCCACACGAGGAGATAGCCCCACTCGTCTTGCAGCAGCTCGAGCCGGTCGAGCACGCGGGGCAAATCCCAGGGTTTCACGTAGGCCGCGAAATACGGGCGGCTGTTGGTCAGCGGCCGCGCATCGAACACGTACTCCTCGGCAAACTGGTCGAAGCCGCCGTTCACGAGATGCCACCATGCCGCTTGCCCGACCGCCGTCGAAGGCAAGCCTTGCGCGGCCACGGCTTGGGGATCGGCCGGGGTTGAACCCGGCATCTCCGGCGGCGGGCCCCCGGCCCTCGGCCCATCCGGATCGGGCGCGCCGGGCTCGCCCTCGATTGGCGTCTCACCATCGCCAAACAGTTGTGCCTTATAGGCGGCGAGCACCTCGCGCGAGCGCTGCGGATCGACGGTCTGCCCAGGGGCCCAGATCTGGTCGAATGACATATCGCTGGTGTGTGCTTCGAGCTTTGCGAGTTCCTCGGCGGTAAAACCACCGCGCTTGTAGAGCACGGTCGTGGTCGACAGGTAGCTGCCGACGACGTAGAAGCTGTTGCCGATCTGCCCGGGATCAACCGCACGCGCGGCCGCCGCCATCGTGGCGTAGAGCTTGAGCACTGATTTCGGCGGCTCTTCCTTGTTCCAAAGCGTGACCGAGAGCACGCCGCCCGGGCGCAGCGCGCGCATAGAGCTGCGCATGGCTTCGCGCGTGTAGGCGTATTTCTCCACGATCGCGAAGCCGCCCGGATTGGCCAACCCCGCGCTGTCGGCCAGAGATAGATCAATGATATCGTAGCGATCGCGTGCCCCGGCCAGATATAGGCGACCGTCGTAGTCGACGACTCCGACGCGCGGATTATTGAGGATGTCGCCCGTAAACTCCCGAATGCTCGGATCTGTCCGAAACGCTCTCAGGATGGCAGGATTGCTTTCCGCCACCGTCACGCGTGGGGCGTCGCTCGCCAGCGCCACCGCCGTGGACAGACCGCCCCCGAACTGGGCGACAAACGTCTCCGGTTTCTCCTTGATGAGATAGGGATAGATCATAGGCAGAAAGCGATAATAGGTCGTTTCGGCCGCCGGCAGATTGCGGATGATGCCGATCGGGCCCTCGCCGTCGATATAAAGGCCAAGGTAGGCGTTGGTGGGCATCTTGGACAAATTGAAGGCTGCATTATCCGATAGTCCGGGCGCGAAATGCAGATACGAGCTGGCGTAGATTTCCAGATGTCCAAAGGGCGATATCGACTCGTAGATCCGACGGCTGTCGGGAAATTTGCGCGCATACGACACGCCCTTGTAGTCCGACACCCCAAGCGTCGTCAGACCAGCCAGTCCGGGGACTGTCAGATGCACCAGCATGCTGGCCAGGGCGGCCGCGGAGACCCAGAGCAGCCCACGCGAATTGACCGTGGTGATGAACCAGGCAAGCGCGCCTGCGTACCACAGGCAGAGCGGCACCAGCAGCAGGTTTTCCGGCGCCAGTCTGTACATGGCCAGCAGCAGGACGAGGCCGCACAGCCCCGACCCGAGCAGATCCGCGAAATACAGCCGCGAGAAGATGCGGTTACCCTTGAGGAACACCACACCCAGAAACAGGGCACCGGCGAGGAACGGCGTCTGGTAGAGAAGAAAATTGGCGGCCAGCCGCCATTTCTGAGCTGGATCGGATACGAGAAAGATCGGGTTGAATGGAAGCTGCTGCGCGATGAGGTTGGCCACCACCATAAGCGGGCCAAACGCCAGCAGAGCCACGCCTGCCGCGTACTCCCAGCGGCGCTCGAACCAGCGCGTGGCAACGCACATTACCGCGCTGACGAAACCGAAAGCCAGCATGGCCAGGCTGACCACCAGCGATCCGAAGTGCGCCCAACTGCCGACGGCGAAGATGCGCATGACCGAGATCTGCAGCGCGATCACCGCCCCGGCAACCAGGCCGACAGCCAGGTAGGCCAGAAACGGAAACGGGCGATCGGCCGAGAATATCATCGTTTGTCCGGTTGACACCGCAACAGGGTCGTTTGACACCCGCCATCACGGCTGCTGCGCCGGCCACGGGGCTCGCGTGCGCGCCTTCGACCCGAGCTTACTGCGTTAGGCATCGTTTTGTCAGACCTCGACTGCCAGTTGGTGAACGATGTCTCACCCAATGACGCTTCAGCACCCCGCTGTAACCTCAGAATGTCGTTTGTAGCTGACAGTCTGTCGCCTATGGTTTACAGCGATGGCATGGTCCAGATCGTCGAAAGCACAGTTTTCACCGCTTGGCTCGCCAGCTTGAAGGACCCTCGCACCCGTGCCCGCATCCTGGCCAGGATCGATCGCTTGGCAGCTGGGAATGCCGGCGACATCGAGCCGGTCGGCGGCGGCATTTCCGAGCTGCGCCTGCAGTTTGGGCCGGGATACCGCATCTATGTGCTGCAGCGGGGCACGCGCCTTGTGATCCTGCTGTGTGGCGGGGACAAGCGGAGCCAAAAGGGTGACATTGCCCGCGCCAAGACGCTCGCCAGTAACTGGAAGGATTGACCCATGACCGACCCCGTGACGTTCCGGCCCTACGATGCCGCCAATTACCTGCGCAACGAGGCCGACATCGCCGCTTACCTCGAGGCGGCGGTGGCCGAGGACGACCCCGCGGTTCTCGCCCGTGCCCTCGGCGCCATCGCCCGCGCGCGCAACATGAGCGAGCTTGCCCGCGACGCCGGCCTGTCGCGGCAGAGCCTTTACAAGGCGCTCTCTGGGGACGGCAACCCGAGCCTCGACACCATCATGCGGGTGATGCGGGCGCTCGGCTTGCGGTTTGCGCTCAAGCGCGCTGATCCGGTCAAGGTCCGCCCCCAGCAATCGGCAACCGGACGAAAGGTCGTAGACGTCAATAGGAGACGAAAACCCGAGCGAAATCGGAAAGATGCAAACGCCTAGAGTTGCATCACCATAGCCCGCGGCGGGCTCACAGCGTCAGCACGATCTTGCCGGTCACTTCGCGCCCCTTGATGGCGGCAAAGGCATCGTGCGCCCGCTCGAGCGGAAACTGTTTCCAGACGCGCGGACGGAGCCGGCCTTGCGTCCAGGCCTCCAGCAGCTCGGTCAGCAGCCGGCGCGACTGATCGGGGAAACGCGAGCTCTGCTCGCCGAACACGACCCCCACCACGGAAAAGTTTTTGACCAGGATCAGATTGGCGGCCACCTTGGGAATGTCTCCCGATGCGAAGCCGACCACCAGGATGCGGCCCTCCCAGCCGATGCAGCGGACCGATTGCTCGAACGCTGCGCCGCCGCCCGGATCAAACACCACGTCGACCCCTTTGCCGCCGGTCAGGGACAGAACCCGATCGCGCAGGCTTTCTGCCTTGTAATCGATCACGTCGTCCGCCCCATGCTGGCGCGCGATCTCGAGCTTGTCGGGCGAGCTGGCGGCCGCGATGACGCGCGCGCCCAGCATCTTCCCGATCTCGACTGCGGCGATCCCGACGCCGCCAGCCGCACCCAGCACCAGCAGCGTCTCGCCAGCCTTCAATCCTCCGCGCGCGGCGAGTGCGAAATGCGCTGTACCATAGGCGACCGGAAAGGCTGCCGCCGTGACGAAATCCATGGATGCGGGGATCGGCGTCACGATGCCGCCTGGCAACACGATCTCCTCGGCGTAGCCGCCCCCATGCCGCGCGAAGGCCAATACGCGAGCCCCCGGTGCCACGTGGAGTACGCCCTCGCCGCATTCGGCAACAACGCCTGAAACCTCGAGGCCTGGTATAAACGGCAATTCGGGCTTCACCTGATACTTGCCCTCAAGCATCAGCAGATCGGGAAAATTAACGCCAGCAGCTTTGACCTGCACGCGAACCTGCCCCGAGCCGATCGCCGGCGCCGCCACATCCTCGACGCGCACCGAGGCTAGTTTACCGATCTCCCGGCACAGCAGCGCTCGCATAGGCACCTCCTCATGTTGCGTGATCGAGGGCTGCCGGCGGCTCTCCGCCGAGCGCCCTCAGTTCCCGACGCATGATCTTGCCCGTCGGCGTCAGAGGCAGCGCGGCGCAGACGTGCACCCGGTCTGGGACTTTGTAACTCGACAGCCGCTCCCGGCAGTGCGCCAGCACGTGGCTTACTTCCAGGGCACATCCGGGACGAGCCACCAGATAGGCCACGATGATTTCATCCTTCAGCGGGTCCGCGGCCCCGGTCACGGCGGCCAACGCCACGTCTGGGTGCTGCTGCAGCACCTCCTCGACCTCAGCTGGAGAGACGTTGATCCCCGAGCGCTTGATCATCTCGGCGCTGCGTCCCGTGTACACGAAACGTCCGCGCGTATCGAGATAGCCCAGGTCACCGGTGCGGAAAAACCCGTCCGGCGTAAATGCCTCAACATTTGCCCGGGCGCTGTCCCCGTCGTAGCCCGGCGTCAGGAACCCGCTCACCTCGACGAGCCCCGCCTGGCCAGCCTTGCAAGGCGCACCGGTATCGGCATCGCGGATGCGCAGGGTCACGCCGGGCAGCGGCAGCCCCTGGCTTGCGGCGCGCTCCTCGATGGGCCAATCCGAGGGCGTCACGCAGCAGTTCCCGTACGTCTCGGTGCTGCCGTAGATGTTGCAGATACGCGTGGCTCCCAGCCCCTCCGCGGCCTTGAGCACGTCCTGGGTGCTGCCGATGGTCAGCCCGGTCCGGAGGGATCGCGTGCGCTCGCGATCAAAAGCTGGATGCGCCAGCAGCGCGCTGGTCATCGCGGGCAACGTATAAATCGCCGTGCACCGGTGCCGCTCGATCAGGTCCAGCGCCTCGCCGGCCTCGAAGCGTCCTTGCAGCACCAGGGTAGCCCCATGCGTGATCGTGGCCGGCAGCGCGTTGACGGCGCCGTAGGACCAGAACAGCGGCACGGACACGTGCACCCGGTCGGCGCCCCCCAGGCCCTGACGCTCGCCGATGTTGAAGCCGTTGAGGATCGCATCTCCATGGCGCAACGGCACGGCTTTGGGCCGGTTGCTCGAGCCGGACGTGTAGAGCACGACCAATGTGTCGTCCGGTTGGGCCCGGTCGCGCATGGCGTGCGGCTCGGCAGTGGGCGATGATCTCCACGTCGCATAGTCCTCGATCGCCAGCGCGTCAGATCGCAAAGCGATGTCGTTGGGCCCGATGACGATGAGACGGCGCAAGCGGGGATGGCGGCCCGCATCGGCCTGGTCCAAGATCTCACTCAGGAAGTTTTGGCCGCCGAACTCTGCAAGAGAAAACAAAGTATCAAGCCGCGCATCCTGCATCAGAAAATCGAGTTCGGCAGGCTTTGACCAAGTACTGATCGGCACGACCGTCGCGCCGGTCGCGCTCGCGCCGAAAAAAATCTCGAGCCACTCGCAGCGGT
>JBKJYG010000269.1:0-9829 GCA_046715905.1 Hyphomicrobiaceae bacterium
GTGTTTGCGGTCAGCCAGCGTCCCGTGCGCGGCGCGAAGGGAGAGTACCGGGTCACCATGCGGCATGGCGTCAGCCGAGTGAGATCGGGCCAAAGGCATACCCTGGGCGTCATTTTTCACGATGCACCGGCGTGATGCTCTTTTGCTGGCCGTGCCGTTGCGTTTCCGGGCAGCCCGTCCTATAAGCCAGCCGTGAGCCGCCCGGCGGGGCATGCCGTGGCGGTTCTTGACGTTTGCAAATAGAGCCATTGTGGCCAGCGCCTTCGGGTCGGACCGCACGATATCGTAGGGACCTGTTGGGTCGCGGCGAATGGGGCTCCAAATTGAGGAGCAAGCAAAATGCCCAAGTTGAAGACCAAAAGCGGCGCCAAAAAGCGCTTCAAGATGACCGGAACGGGCAAAGTCAAGGCGCAAGCCCAGGGCAAGCGCCACGGGATGATCAAGAGAACTGCGAAGTTCGTCCGCACCGCGCGAGGCACGATGGTGCTGAACGACAGCGATGCCAAGATCGTCAAGAAATATATGCCCTACGCCCGTTGAGATTGGTCTGACGGCAACCGCCGTCGGCAAGCGTCATCTTGAAGTTGCAAGGAGATTTCAATGGCACGCGTCAAACGCGGCGTTACCGCACATGCCAAACATAGAAAAGTTCTGAAGCAGGCCAAAGGCTTCTATGGCCGGCGCAAAAACACCATTCGGGTCGCCAAGCAGGCGGTCGAGAAGGCGATGCAGTACGCCTATCGCGATCGCAAGCGGCGCAAACGTTCGTTCCGGGCCCTGTGGATCCAGCGGATCAACGCGGCGGTCCGCGAGCATGGGCTCACCTACGGGCATTTCATTCATGGTCTGTCAGAAGCGGGGATCGAGATCGACCGTAAGGTGCTCGCAGATTTAGCCGTCAAGGATGCGGCTGGGTTCAAAGTCCTGGGCGATCAAGCCCAATCAGCGGCTCAAGCCTCGGGCAAGCTGCCGGGCCACCAGTCAGCCCAGGCCGCAAGCCCCTCTGCTCACGCTTAAGGGGCTGACGGCGAGCAAAATGACCACCTCGTCAACGTCCACCATCGATCTGGATGGCCTCGAGCAAGGCCTGACAGACGATATCGGTGCCGCTGCGGATCTGTCAGCGATCGAGGCCGTGCGGATCAAGGCTTTCGGCAAAAAGGGTCAGATTCCCGAATTGATGGGTCGGCTCGGCAAACTTGCGCCCGACGAGCGGCGGACCTTCGGTGCCGCCATCAACGGTCTGAAGGACAGGATCGGCAGCGCCCTGGAAGCCCGCAAATCTGTGCTCCAGAGCGCGGCTCTCTCGCAACGGCTAGCCGGAGAGCAGGCCGATGTCAGCTTGCCGGTCCGGCTGGGCGGTGCCAGCGAAGGTCGCGTGCACCCCGTCAGCCAGGTCTTCGACGAGATCGCCGAAATTTTCGCGGACATGGGCTTCTCGATAGCCGAGGGGCCGGACATCGAAACGGACGATCTGAATTTCACGCGCTTGAACATTCCGCCGGAACATCCGGCACGCCAGATGCACGATACGTTTTATCTGAAATCGCCCGAGCGGGTCCGCCGCGGTGAGCCGCCGATGGTGCTGCGCACCCATACCAGCCCGGTGCAGATCCGCACCATGATGAGCCAGAAGCCACCGATCAGGATCATTGTGCCTGGCCGGGTCTATCGAATGGACTCGGACGCGACGCATACGCCGATGTTCCACCAAATCGAGGGGCTCGTCCTTGACGAGACGACGCACTTTGGTCACATGAAGTGGTGCTTGGAAGAGTTTTGCAAAGCCTTCTTCGAGGTCGACCAGGTCAACATGCGCTTCCGAGCGTCGCATTTCCCCTTCACCGAACCCTCGGCCGAAGTGGATGTCGGCGCCGAAGCAATAGGTAAGCCCGGCCAGTGGCTTGAAATTCTCGGGTGCGGCATGGTGCATCCAAAGGTGATTGCCAATTGTGGCCTGGATCCGGAGCGATACCAGGGCTGGGCTTTTGGGATGGGCCTCGACCGCATCACAATGTTGAAATACGGCATTCCCGACCTGCGAGAGATGTTCAACGCTGATCTACGCTGGTTGCGTCACTACGGGTTCTCGGCCTTCGATGTGCCCACATTGGCCCGCGGTCTGTCAGGTTAAGGCCGCGCTGTTGTGCTCCTCTGACGTAAACGTGCAATGAACCCAAAAAAACGCACGGCGATTTTGATCTCGGGGCGCGGCTCGAATATGCAGGCGCTGGTCCATGCCATGCGTGAGCAGGCCTTCCCGGCCGAGCCGGTCTTGGTGGTCTCAAACCGTCCCGAGGCGCTGGGTCTGTCCTGGGCTCAAGAGCAGGGTATCGCCGCGGTTGCCATCGATCATCGCCAGTACGCCAACAGGATGGCGTTTGAGGCCCGCTTGCACCAGACGTTGCTTGATCACGGAACCGACCTGATCTGCAGCGCGGGGTTCATGCGCCTTTTGACGGGTGGCTTCGTCGAGCGCTGGCTGAACCGCCAGTTGAATATTCATCCCTCGCTCATGCCATCGTTCCCCGGTCTCGACACGCATCGCCGCGTGCTGGATTCGGGTACGTTGATTTCAGGCTGCACGGTGCATTTCGTGCGGACGGAAATGGATTCCGGTCCGATCATTGCCCAGGCGGCGGTTCCCGTCATGCCCGGCGATACCGTGGAACGGCTCGCGGCGCGCGTGCTCGAGGCCGAGCACAAAATCTACCCTGTGGCACTTAGGCTCGTTGCTGCGGGTCGCGTACGTGTCGAAAACGATACGGCCATTTTCGAGGATCGGATGGATGAACCAAGAGCGTTAATAATGCCGAGCATTTAATCTGCGCTTCGATGTGTAGTGACACTATTATCGCAGTGCGCTAGGCGTTTGTGACAAACGAGCGGTGTTAACGGGCCGATTGCTTCCAAACCCACAAGCGTGCGGCTAAACCGAGCGTGGACTTTTCGCAATCGGCGGTGGTACGAGCGGAGTACGGTTCTGCGTGCGCCCCTAACGCCCGAATTGAAACTTATTTGACGGGTCGTGCCTTTACGCCCCCGTATCAAGACGTCGCGGAGTTTCAGCTTATGACCGCAATGCCTTCTCACGTTCAAGGCCTTGGCGAGCAGGAGAGCATCTGGTTCAAGCTGAGCGCGTTGCAGAAGGGGAACGCCCACAATCCGATGTCGACCCTCATGCAGTTGGGCGAGCGGTATGGGGGCGTCATCTCGATCAACATGGGCAACCAGCGGGTCGTGTTTCTGTCCGAGCCAGATCACTTCAAGCGCGTGTTGGTGACTAAAGTTGATGACTATCTCAAATACTTTGACGGGCTGAAGCCGATCTTCGGCAAAAGCATGATCACGCATGATGGGGCACTCTGGCAGAAAATTCGCATGCCGCAACAGCCGGCGTTCCACCCGGATATGTTCGCCGAGTATATCCCCTATTTCCTCACGGCTATTCGATCAAAGATGGAGCTGTGGGCCGAACTCGCTCGAACCGGCGAAACGGTGGAAATGGTCGAGCAGACCTGGACACTTGCCGCCGATATGATTTGCAAGGCGCTGTTTGATCGTGACATGCCGTTCAACCCACACGTCGTCTTCAAGTGCGTCAAAACATACACTGACGTGATGAACCACAAGTCGGTTCGGTTGAAGAAGGTATCGGGCCAAGACTTTGAACTTGCGGATGAGGATACGGCGAAGGCGATGGAGACCTGGGCGGGCGTTCCGCCGGAGGTCATCGCCGCCGATCCGCGTGAAGCCCGTCAGCGAACGCTGCTGAGGATGATCGAAGCCGCAGTGGCCGATCCATCGGTTCCCGAGTTCGATGAGCAGCAAGCCCTTGATGAGTTGAAACAATATCTTTGGGCGGGAACCGAGACGACGGCTCTCACTCTGGCGTGGGCGTTGTATGAATGCTCACGCAACCCGGAGATGGCAAGACGTATCCGCAGCGAGGGGGAAGCCGTGTGTGGCAGCCGCGAGCCAACAGCCGCGGATTACTCGGCCTTGGCGTTCACGCGTGCTGTGGTTCAGGAAACGATGCGGCTTTATCCTCCGATCTGGGGCCTGATCCGGGTTGCGGCCAAGGCCGATGTGATTGACGACAAAGAGATCAGGGCTGGCGATCGGGTGGTACTGTTCGCCTACGGGACGCATCACTCGGCGAAATATTGGGAAGACCCTGAGGCGTTCAAACCCGAGCGGTTCATGGAAGACGCTGCAAAAAAGCGCAAGCCGTATACCTACATTCCGTTCGGCGGAGGTAAGCGAGCCTGCATTGGCGGCGCCATGAGTCAGGTCGAAAATACCCTGGCTCTATCCATCCTGCTGCGGCGATTTCAACCTGAATATGTCGGCGTCGAGCCGGCCGGCATCAACGCCACCGTGACGCTGACCCCCAAAGGCGGACTGCCGTTCAAGATTCACGAGCTGGATTGAATCCGTTTGGCGTTTCCGTGCTGTGTCTTTTCCCACAGATACGGGTTGCGCACGAGTTGCCAAAGGGCGCGATAACCCGCCGCCGAGATCAACAGCCAGTAAATGGGCATGGCCAGGGCCGACACGGCCAGACTGCCGCGTCCGCGTCGCACGACGGCGAGCGCGCCCACCAGCATGTTGGCGGCATAGCCAACAGCCAGATTGATACAGGCGATCCACCAGAGCCAAGCGGCGAAATCGGTTCCCGCCGCATAAAAAAAGTGTCCGCGCGAGAGTTCGACTGCGGCCAGGAGATAAAAGAGGGGATGGACGAGCACGGAAAGCAGGATGCCGCCCATAAATATCTGAAATCCGGCAAAGCGCAGCCAGCCGAGATCACGCGCAAGCTCACGCGGATGGCGCATGTGCACGACGTAGGTCTGGGTCCAGCCCTTGAGCCAGCGCGTGCGCTGCCGGAACCAGTTGCCAAAGCTGACCGGGGCTTCTTCCCAGGTGGTCGACTTGATCGTGGCCGTCTTCAGCCCAAGGCGGGCGAGACGGATGCCGAGGTCCGCGTCCTCTGTAACGTTGAACGGGTCCCACGCGCCCACCTGGCGCAAAGCCGACGTGCGGAAATGATTGGACGTGCCGCCGAGTGGAATAGGCAGAGACAACCGTTCGAGCGTCGGCAAAACAGCGTCGAACAACGCCGAATACTCGAGCGTAAACTGCCGGGTGAAGAAACCCGCCCGCGGATTGTAGATATTGAGGCGGGCCTGTACGCAGACCAAATCCGGTGAAGCTCTCCGGAACACCCGCAAAGCATCGCGGAGTTGCTGGGCATCCGGACGATCCTCCGCGTCGTATACCATCACGTAAGCGCCGCGCGCGAGGTTCAACGCATAGTTGAGCGCCTTCGGCTTCGTCTTGGGACCGCGGGCGGGAACGATCACGCAACGAAACCAGGGCGGCAGATGCAGTTTGCGAACGGCCTGCAGCGTTAACGCATCCGAACTTTCGAGGATCAGCAGGATGTCGAGCTTGGGCGCCGGGTAATCGAGAGCCTGCAACGCGAGGACAAGTCGCGGCACCACCTCGGCTTCCTCGAACAAAGGCACCAAGATGCTGTAGACCGGGAGGGCGGCGTCGCTGGTGGGAACACCGGTCGACTGGTCGCTGGAGTGCCGCCGGCCTCGCGTCAATTCAGCTGCAGACGTCAGGCGCAGCATGGCGACGCAGAAAAACGGTAGAGACAGGACGGCCGACAGCAGCCCTACCGTGAGATCGGGTTCGACGACCAGGCCACCGATGACGCTCCCTGCCAGCAAGGCCAATACCGCGATTTGCCACGTGGCGGCGCCATTACGTGCCGACCACTCGTGTCTGGCGAGCCAAAGTCCGCTGATCGCTGCGTGCAAACGGCTGCGCCGGCTTCCCCACGCGCGCAGAGCATCAATATCGCTTCCCGCCGCAAGCACGAAAGCCTGCCGTCCCTGGGGATGACCTGCCAGAATGGCAACGATGTCTCGTGGCGTCGAGGCATTGGAATCCAGAGCCCGGCGAACCCGACCATCGATTGCGGCAAAGCACTGCGGAACGCCGGTTGCATTGGGGTGAGGACGCATCACCTGCAAGTCTTGCGCGGTTGCCACCGGCAACCCGAAATTCCAGGCGACGGCGTGAAGATAATCGTGCTCGCGCAGTCGGCCTTCGATCATCAAAACAAGATGCAGTGCAACGCCCATGCGAAGCGCCGAATGAGCCGCTATCGCCAGCTCGTCGTGACCAATTCCGTTGCTGAGCAGGAACGCGTATTCAGCGGCCAGCTCCTCTGCCGTGCGGAAAGCTCCAGTTGCTGGTGCCGGTCTCTCGTTCGGTCGCACATACTTCAACAGCGCGTGCCTGTCGGCTATGCTCAGAGCACGAAACGGAAGTGTCGTCTCTGCCGGTCTCCGCTGCGGGTCTCCGTTGGCTAAGCCGGTGCGTCGCAGGCGCTCGATTGACATCGCGATGGCCGCCCCCCGTCGGCACTCGCGCTTTTTGGACCGACGTCGGCGGACGCTGACGAGGTTAGGCCGGAGCCGCACGCCGTCTTAAAGGAATGCCGAAGGATGCCCGAAAAACACATTAGGATAATAATCCGCTACACGTTTCGCGCAAGCCTCGGTGTTATATTTCTGATCATTGCCGCTTGGTCGGGCCGTGCCCAAGCCCCTCCGGTGGACGAACCGGCGGACCTGCCCCGCCGCGTCGCTGTCCGCTTCCTCACCGACAGCGACTTCCCGCCGTTCCACTATTACGATGAGGATGGCGTTCTGACCGGCTTCAATATCGATATTGCGCGAGCGGTTTGCCTCGAGATGGCAGCGGCGTGCGATGTTCAGGCCAGGCCCTGGGACGAACTGCTGCCGGCCCTGCGGAAGGGCGAGGCGGATGCGGTGATCGCTTCACACGCCATCACGCCCAAGTTGCTGGCCGAGTTCGGTTTCACGGATCGATATTACTACACGACGGCTTGGTTCGGCGGGCGCCGGGGTGGCGAGCGCGTCGTGTCAACCCCTGAAGGGCTGGAGGGCAGGCGGATCGGAGTCGTGCGGGGTAGTCCCCACGAGGCTTATCTCAAGACCTTTTTTCGAGATAGCGCGATTGTCGCCTTCGAGACCGTCGAGCTTGCACGCGAGGCGCTGATCGCATCGCAGGTCAATCTCGTGTTTGATGACGCCACCGGTCTGATGTTCTGGCTAAACGGTACGTCGTCGCGCGAGTGCTGCGAATTCAAGGGCGGCCCTTTCTTTGAGCCCAAGTTCTTCGGCGATGGCATCGGCATTCTCGTCCCGAAGCGCGACGCGCAGCTCAAAGGACTGATGAATCAAGCTCTGAAGCGGGTTCGAGAGAGCGGGCGCTACGAAGAACTGCTGTTGCGTTACTTTCCAAGCCGCATCTTTTGACCAGGCGGCTTCGCGAGGTGCATCCTCGGTGTTGACTAGCGGGCGCCGGGCTGCATGCTGGCGTCGACAGCCTGTGGGCAGGAAGCCATTCGGACTTGCCGTTGGCAGCCTTCAGAGGAGTTCAACCATGTCAGACAAGCGCGCTTCTTGGGCCGCCGTAGCCGGGTGCGCCCTTGTCGGGACCCTGATGTTCATCGCGAGCGCCCTGCCCGCAATCGCCCAGAAGTCGGGCGGCGTCCTCAAAGCCTACCTGTGGGACAATCCGCCAAGCGCCTCAATCCATGAAGAGGCGACAATCTCGACCGTGTTCCCCTTCATGCCCGTGTTCAACAATTTGGTCATATTCGACCAGGCGAAAAAGGAAGCGGGATCCGACACCATTGTGCCGGACCTGGCCAAATCCTGGAGCTGGGACGAGTCTAAGACCAAGATTACGTTCAAGCTCGAGGACGGCGTTAAATGGCATGATGGGAAGCCCTTCACGGCGGCCGACGTCAAATGTACCTTCGAACTCGTCTCCGGCCTCAAGGTTTCCGACGACTTCCGCAAGAACCCGCGCAAGGTCTGGTACCACAACATCAAGGCCATCACCGCCAACGGCGATAGTGAGGTGACCTTCGAGCTGAAAGCGCCGCAGCCCTCGTTTCTTGCTCTCCTCGCATCCGGTTATTCTCCGCTCTATGCGTGCCACGTGTCACAGCGCGACATGCGCACGAAGCCGGTCGGCACCGGCCCGTTCAAGTTCGTGGAGTTCAAGCGCAACGAATCCGTGACGCTGACGCGTAATCCCGATTATTGGAAAAAGGGCAAGCCGTATCTGGATGGCATTGAATACCGGGTGATCGACAATCGATCCACGCGCGTGCTGGCGTTCATTTCCGGCAGTATCGACCTGACGTTCGTTTCCGATATCACGGTGCCGCTGCTGGCCGATATCAAGGCTCAGGCACCGCAAGCTCAGTGTCAGTTCGTGCCCTCGAACAATACCATCAATATGATCGTCAACGCGAGCGCGCCGCCGTTCGACAATGCGCAAATCCGCAAGGCAATGGCTTTGGCGCTGGATCGCCAGGCCTTCAACACCATCCTTTCCACCGGCAAATCCTCGATCGGCACGGTGATGCTGCCGGGACCAGAAGGCAAATGGGGCATGCCTCCCGATCTCCTGGAAAAGTTGCCCGGCTACGGGCCAGATCCTCAAAAGGCGCGCGCCGAAGCCCGTCAGATCATGGAAGGATTGGGTTACAGCGCGGCCAAACCATTGAAGGTGAAGGTTGCGACCCGCAACATCCCGCTCTATCGGGATCCGGCCGTCATCTTCATTGATCAGATGAAGCAGATCCACATCGACGGTGAGCTCGAGGTGGTGGACACGACAATTTGGCACGCCAAGGTGCAGCGCAAGGATTACGCCGTCGGACTGAACACCACCGGTGTCGGCGTGGATGATCCCGACGTCAATCTGGTTGAGAACTACACCTGTCAGTCCGATCGTAATTACACCGGCTACTGCAACCCGGACGTCGACAAGCTCATCTTTGCCCAGTCGTCTGAGACGAACCTCGAGAAGCGCAAACAGCTCATCTACGAGGCAGAGCGCAAAATCGTCGAAGACGTGGCGCGCCCGATCATCCTGCACAACCGAGCCGCCACCTGCTGGCAACCCGCGGTGAAGGGCGTCACCACTCACGAGAACTCGCTTTACAACAGTTGGCGCATGGAGAATGCCTGGCTCGATCGATGAGCCCGGTCACTGTTGCTCGAGGACGCAGGTCATGAACTTCGACTTCCCCGACGACATCAAGGATCTGCGCGAGGAGGCCCGCCGCTTCTTGACCGACAAGTGTCCGCCAGCGGCGGCGCGCCGCATTCTCGACGGCGCCGACAGTTATGATCGACCGCTCTGGTCTCAAATGTCCGCGCTGGGATGGGTTGGGACGTCGGTGCCGGAGGCCTATGGGGGATCGGGGCTTGGTCATCTTGCTGTCTGCGCGTTGGCCGAGGAGATCGGCTACGCCATCGCACCGGTGCCATTCAGCTCGACCGTGTATCTTGCGATCGAAGCGCTCCTGACCTTCGGCAGTGAAGCGCAGAAGGTCCAATGGCTGCCACGCTTGGCCTCGGGCGAGATCATCGGCACATTCGCTGTCGCGGAAGGCCCCGGTCCGGTGCTGCTCGACCGCTTGCGAACGCGCATTGCGGATCGCCGCGTGTCAGGCGAGAATCTGGCGGTTGCCGACTGCGACGTGGCGCATTTGGCAGTCGTGGTTGCGATCGAGCCGCGACGTGGCCCCGTGCTGGCCCTTGTGGATTTAGCCGCAGACGGGGTAGTGCGTGAGACGGTGCCAACGATCGACCCCACCCGCTCGTACGCCCGCCTGGTGCTCAACAGTGCTCGTGCCGACGTGCTGGAGCATGGCATCGGCGTCGCGCAGATCCGCCGTCTCTTGGATCGCGCGGCGGTCATG
>JBKJYG010000270.1:0-2851 GCA_046715905.1 Hyphomicrobiaceae bacterium
GTTCGGTGAAGACCGCTAGGATCGGACGCCAATGATCCAGGAACCGGCACACGAATCGAGGTGAGTCGAGTGGAATGAACTGATGCAGGGCGCCAGGCGGTAAACGGCTGGCCACGAAGCGGGCCGATGTTGCGGTGCCGGTCGTCAGGAGAACGCTCAAGCCGGCACGTTCTGCCAGAAGCCGCTGGATCAACGCGAGGACGGCATTCGCTTCGCCGACGCTGGCCGCGTGGATCCAAATCACCGGCTGGCCGGCCGGCCGCGCCAGGGAAGCCGTCCCCAAGCGTTCGCCGCGGCGGCTTGGATCTTCTTTGCCCAACCGCTCCCGGTACCGCAGAATGAGCCCGGCAGCAGGCCGCGCCAAGCTGGTCAGCGCCCGATAGGCACGCAGTTCAAAGCTTGGCCGGTCGAGCTTGGCAACCCGCGGTTCGCCCATGGTCCGGACGATGTCGGAGGGGGGCGCCTCGGCGGTGGGCTTGGTGATGGCGGTGTCCTCTTTTGCCGAACGATCGCCAAGTCCTCGGCGCGTGATGCCGTTCGCGTTCTGATTGACGTTGTGAAACATCGGCTTGCTGCTTCAGTCGCGCGCACCCTCATACACCGGCCCTGAGTGATTGTGTCGGTTGACCCGGCGTTTCTATAGCGGTTATGAACCCCTTGCCAAGTCTCTCGCAGGCTCGTGTCTCGGCGGCGAGGAGGGGAGAGGACCAGATCCGCCTGATGGCAAAACTTGCCAAGCACCAGCGCCGCGCTCTGCGCCAGAAAGTCCGCGGCTGGCGGCTGGCGGCGGCTAGGATAGCGCCCGGCTGGGCGCGACGATCGCTCGGGCCGGTTGTCCAGTATGCGGATATGCTGCTCATCGACCATGGAATTTTTAGACTAGCCTATCTCAATCAGCATCGTCTCGGCGACAAGGCCTGGCGTTCGGCGCAACCGATGCCGCATCAGATCTCTGCCGCCAGGAGGCTTGGCGTGCGCACCATCATCAACCTGCGGGGTCCGCGGGTCTGCGGCAGCTATGCGCTCGAGCAGCAGGCCTGCGCAAGACTGGGCATTCGACTTGAGAACTATCAGGTCCGATCGCGCGCCGCGCCGACCAGGGAGGAGATTTTCGGCGCCCGTGAGATGCTCCGCCGCGTCGAGTATCCGATGCTGCTCCACTGCAAGTCAGGTGCTGACCGGGCGGGCCTCATGAGTTCCCTTTATCTGATCGACCAAGGCGTTCCCGTCGGACAAGCGCGCGAGCAACTTTCGCTGAAATTCGGCCACATTCGGCATTCGAGCACAGGCGTGCTCGACTATTTCTTCGAACGCTTTTTGCGCGACACCGCCGTGGCGCCGATCGACTTCTTCGACTGGGTCGCGGACGTCTACGATGCTGAGGAACTCAAGCGCTCGTTCGAGGCCCAGGGCTGGACCAAACGCTGGGCAAGCTTGGTCACGGATCGCGTGCTTCGCCGGGAATGAGCGCCGGCTACTCAGCGGCAGCCTCGCTGCCGGAGTTTGGTCCCGCGAGCTCGGTGCTGGCCAGCCGCGCATAAGCGCCGCCTCGCGCCAGCAATTCGTGATGCAGGCCGGTCTCGACCAACCGGCCGTCCTCCATGACGCAGATCAAATCGGCACTCTCCACCGTCGATAATCGATGCGCGATGACCAGCGTCGTGCGATTGCGCGTAAATCGCGCCAGCGCCTCTTGCACGAGCCGCTCGGACTGGCTGTCGAGCGCACTGGTCGCTTCGTCGAGGAGCAGGATCGCGGCATCTTTCAAGATCGCGCGGGCGAGGGCTAGCCGTTGACGCTGGCCGCCCGACAATCGTATGCCCCGATCGCCGATCATCGTGTTGTAGCCGTTCGGCTGCTCTAGAATGAACTCGTGGGCGGCAGCAGCCTTGGCGGCAGCCACGATCTCGGCCTCCGACGCCTCAAGGCGGCCGAGCGCGATATTGGCGCGGATCGTGTCATCGAAGAGGGTGACGTCCTGGCTCACCATCGCGATCGAACCCCGCAGGCTGGCCAGCGTCACATCCCGAACGTCCTGCCCGTCGATCAGGATCGCGCCGGCTTCGACATCGAACAACCGTGGCACCAGGTTGATAAGGGTGGACTTACCAGCACCCGAGCGGCCGACGAGGGCCACAGTCTGTCCGCCTGCGATTTCCAGCGTAAAATCACGGAGCGCTTTAGTCTCTCCGAGCGTTCCGGCGTAGCCAAAGGATGCGTTCTGAAATCGCAGGTTGCCGGCTTGAAGCGCCAGCGGTCGCGCGCCAGGCCGATCGGTGATCGTTGGCTTTTCGTCCAGGAGGTCATAGTAGCGCTCGGCGGCAGCGACCCCCTCCTGGATGCGCACCGAAAGATTTCCAAGCCCCCGCGTGGGCTGTGCGGCGAGCACGAGGGCCGTGATGAAGGCCATGAAATCGCCGATCGTGCTGATGCCCGAGGCGATCCGCCACGTCGCCAGCGCGATCACGCCGGCCACCGCCAAGCCGCCCAGCGCCTCAAGCATCGGGTCGAGACGGGCGCGGTTGCGCACCGTCTTCATGCGCAGCGCGAAGAGCTGCTCGAAGCTGGCAACCATGCGGCTCGCTGCATAATCTTCCAGCCGAAAGGTCTTGATCAGGCGAGCGCTGCCGAGCTTTTCCGACAACTGCGTCAGCATTTCGGCCATGCCCTCCTGCGTGCGGCGGGCGACCCGCTTCAACCGCTTGCCGATGGTCATGATCGGCAGGATGGCCAGGGGATAGATCCCGAGCACGATGAGGGAGAGGATCGGATCGCTCCAGAACATGTATCCGACCAGGGCGGCGACCGTCAGTGCATCGCGAATGGCCGTGGTCAGTGCCGACTGCAGGGC
>JBKJYG010000271.1:0-4006 GCA_046715905.1 Hyphomicrobiaceae bacterium
CCTGTCCTGGCCCGGATCAGGTCGAAGCTCGCCGGAGAGACGCTTAACCAGTGGTCGTGCAGCGATGTCGTAACGATTCCAGCCCCGCCCGCCAGCGTGCGTGTGCCATCGTAAACGAGAGCTATCACCGCCAAAAGAATGAGGGGGATGGCGAACATCCGGAGCACGGCTGTCGCGAACCTGCGTGCGTGCCCGGAGACGATAAGCAAAACCATGATCACCGCTGGGATGATCATGGTCAGATGAACAATCAGATATGTCGTGATTTTCTCGAGCATGCACCGCGCCTGGATGAGCGTGCATGATCTATCGCGGGTTCGAATCGCATTCAAGACGTCAGAGAAGACCGAACTTCGCGAGCAACCCTGCAGCCGTCCCTCAGCGGCGCGACTGCATGCTGGCATCCGAGGAGCCACTGACCGGTCCTAGGAGCGCGAACCCGTAAAGCGCCGCGATCCCAACGATGACGTAGACGATCCGAGACAGTGTGCTGTGAGTGCCGACGGTGCCGCCGAAAATGGAGGCCACCAGATCGAAATTGAACAGGCCGATGAGCCCCCAGTTCAAACCGCCGACGATGAGGAGAAGGAGAGCGATGCTGTTGATAGCGGGCATAATGGATCCTTGGTGCGAGCTGGTCATGGACGTGTTATGCTTCAACGGATGCGTCAGCCCGAAGTTCCAGCAGTTGGCACGGCACTTAGTCCCGGCTGCGTGGGCTTGCACACACCGCGCCAGACGCTGATCGCGCTCAACCTCGACGCAGCTTGCGCGCTTAAAGTGCGGCGATCGGAACAAGTTTGCCTGTACGCAAAGGCTTGAAGCCAATCTGACCATAAGCTACTCAGAGGCAGCGAGCGATGGCACCAAAGGACAGGCAATGAGCATCGACACGTCGGACGGCCACCCGGCCATGGACTATCGGGAGCACGTGCGCACGTACGACGTGTTCTTGAAAGGCGCAATCGTGCTGACCGTGCTCAACGCCGTCATCTTATTAGGAATGCTCATCTTTTTAGTGTGAAAGTTGTTCTCGGCCGCTCGTGTTCGCTGCTCGCTTGAGCCAATCCGAGGGGTGACCGGCGCGTGCCTCGTGTAAGGCTGGAAAGGATTCGGTTCGGCAATGGTGACCATCGCCGTCACGCCGGAGTTGCCTGGTGAAACCAGGGTCGCCGTCTCTCCCGAAACCGTGAAAAAGCTTTTGGCGCTCGGCTGCACGGTGCGTATCGTGGCCGGCGCGGGCGTGCGGTCCCGTTTCAGCGATGACGCGCTGAAAACCGCGGGGGCCTCGATCGTGGCCACGGCATCGGAGGCGCTTGAGGGCGCTGACATCCTGCTCAAGGTGCGCCGCCCCTCCCCGCACGATGTCGGGGGCCTCAAGCCGGACGGGTTGGTCGTGTCGATTCTCAGCCCCTACGACGAACGGCCGGAGCTGGAGGCCTTGGCCAGCTCGGGGCGGGCGCTGTTCGCGATGGAGTTCATGCCCCGCATTTCCCGGGCTCAGTCCATGGACGTGTTGTCAAGCCAGGCCAATCTCGCGGGCTACAAGGCTGTGGTTGACGCTGCGTCGATGTTCGAGCAAGCGATGCCGATGATGATGACGGCCGCCGGCACGGTGCCGGCCGCGCGTCTATTCGTGATGGGGGTCGGAGTCGCGGGTCTGCAGGCCATTGCCACCGGTCGCCGGCTCGGCGCCATCGTCTCCGCCACCGACGTGCGGCCCGCAACCAAGGAGCAGGTGGCCTCGCTCGGCGCCAAGTTCATTGCCGTCGAGGACGACGAGTTCAAGCAAGCCCAGACCGCCACGGGATACGCCAAGCCGATGTCGGAGGCCTACCAGAAGAAGCAGGCCGAGCTCATCGCCACGCACATCCGCAACCAGGATATCGTCATCACGACGGCGCTGATCCCAGGCCGCCCGGCTCCGCGTCTGCTCACGCGCGAGATGGTCGCCAGCATGAAGCCCGGCGCCGTCATCGTCGACTTGGCGGCCGAACGCGGAGGCAACTGCGAGCTGACCAAGCCCGGCGAAACCGTGGAGCACAACGGCGTCCGTATCCAAGGGCCGCTCAATCTGGCCGGCACGGTCCCCGTCAACGCGTCCTCGCTTTATGCCAAGAACCTGTTCGCGTTCCTGGAAACCCTGATCGACAAGAAAGATAAGGTGCTGCGGGTGAACTGGGACGACGAAATCGTCAAAGGCACCCTGGTTGCCAGGAATGGCCGCATCGTGCATCCGAACCTCGAGCCCAAGGGAGCCTGACATGCGTTGGCCACCTGCACCCGCATGGCTCGCCGCCGTGGCCGTGTTGCTCGCGGCGCCGGCCGCCCTCTCATCGCCGGCGTTGGCCGCGGGCGGAGACATCGCCCCGTTCGTCTACGAGTTCATGGTGTTTGTGATCGCGATTTTCGTGGGCTACTTCGTGGTCTGGAGCGTCACCCCGGCGCTGCACACACCGCTGATGAGCGTCACCAACGCCATCTCGTCGGTGATCGTCGTCGGCGCCTTGCTGGCCACCGGCGTGGGGCTGGTCAGCTCCGGCGCGATGCTGGCCAAGGTTTTCGGCTTCCTGGCTCTGGTCATGGCTTCCGTAAATATTTTCGGCGGCTTTCTGGTCACCAGCCGCATGCTGGCGATGTACAAGAAAAAAGAACCGAAAGCGTGAGCCACGACAATTGACCGTGTCGGCCGGCGGCTCGCACCCGATGCACGCATGAAAGCACACCCATGACAGCCAACGTCGTCGCGATCCTGTATCTGGCCTCGGGCGTGCTGTTCATCATGGCCCTGCGCGGTCTGGCGAGCCCTGTTACGTCGCGTGCCGGCAACATTTACGGCATGATCGGCATGACGATCGCCATCGTCACGACATTGGCGCAAATCGGATCGCTCGGCGATCCCTTGACCCTAGGCCTGATCCTCTGCGGACTGGGGCTCGGCGGCGCCATCGGCGCGGTGACCGCCAAGCGCATTCCCATGACGTCCATGCCGGAGCTGGTTGCAGCCTTCCACAGCCTGGTCGGTTTGGCAGCCGTGTTCGTGGCGGCCGGCGCGCTCTATGCCCCCGAGGCGTTCGCGATCGGCCGGCCGGGCGACATCGCCGCCGCCAGCCTGTTCGAAATGGCCGTGGGCGTCGCCATCGGCGCCGTCACGTTCACCGGCAGCGTCATCGCGTTCGCCAAGCTGTCGGGCCGCATGTCCGGCAAGCCCATCCTGCTGCCTGCCCGGCATGCGATCAATCTGGCGCTGATGGTTGCCATTATCGGGCTGATTTATCTGTTCTGCCGGTCGGGCGGCGATCCATTGCTGTTCTGGGCGATCACAGTGGCGGCGCTGGTGTTTGGCGCGCTCATCATCATCCCGATCGGCGGCGCCGACATGCCCGTCGTGGTGTCGATGCTGAATTCGTACTCCGGGTGGGCGGCCGCCGGCATCGGGTTCACGCTGGGCAACGTGGCGTTGATCATCACCGGGGCGCTCGTCGGATCATCGGGCGCGATTTTGTCCTACATCATGTGCAAGGGCATGAACCGCTCCTTTCTTTCGGTGATTGCGGGCGGCTTTGGCGGCGAGGTGGCCGGTCCCGCCGGCACAGCCGAGCAGCGGCCGGTTAAGCTCGGCAGCGCCGAGGACGCGGCCTTCCTGATGCAGAACGCGAGCAAGGTCATCATTGTGCCAGGCTACGGCATGGCGGTCGCCCAAGCCCAGCACGCGCTGCGCGAGCTGGCCGACAGTCTCAAGAAGGCCGGCGTCGAGGTGAAGTACGCCATCCATCCCGTGGCCGGCCGCATGCCGGGGCACATGAACGTGCTGCTGGCCGAGGCCAACGTGCCCTATGATGAAGTGTTCGAGCTCGATGACATCAACAACGAGTTCGCCCAGGCCGACATCGCCTATGTGATCGGCGCCAACGACGTCACCAACCCCGCCGCTGAGGAGGACAAGTCCTCGCCGATCTACGGCATGCCGGTGCTGCAGGTGTGGAAGGCGGGCACGGTGATGTTC
>JBKJYG010000272.1:0-4434 GCA_046715905.1 Hyphomicrobiaceae bacterium
CTCAGGCCCCTATCAGATCGTCGAATACGTGCGCGGCTCGCACTGGGTCTCGAAACGGTACAAGGGCTATTTCCGTAAGGAACTCCCCTACCTCGACGGCTACAAAGCCTATTTCGTGAAGTCGAACGCCGTGGTGCCTGGCATGATCGGCGGCCAGTTCGATGCCGAGTTCCGTGGCCGCACGCCGAGTGAGCGGGATCAGCTGCTCGCGGCGGGCCGCGAGCGTTGGACGGTTCACGAGGGACCCTGGTCGACGATCAACCTCGTCATCTTCAATACCACCAAGAAGCCGTTCGACGACCTGCGCGTGCGCCGGGCCTTGTCCCTGGCGCTGGACCGGTGGGGGGGTGCCGAAGCCTTGTCGAAGATTACCATCGTCAAAGGCGTCGGCGGATTTCTCAAGCCGGGGTACGAGTACGCGCTGCCGCAGTCGGAAATCGAAACCATGCCGGGCTACTCGCGCGATATGGAGAAATCCCGCGCCGAGGCCCGCCGGCTGCTGAAGGAGGCCGGCGTCGAGAACCTCGTCATCAAGCTCCACAACCGCAACCTCGCCGAACCCTACACGCCGATCGGCATTTTTCTCATCGATCAGTGGCGGCGGATCGGCGTCACCGTGGAGCATAGCCAGGTCGAGACTAAAAACTATTTCGACAGCCTGGTGGAAGGCAAATTCGACGTTGCCTACTATCCAGCCACCGAGCCCGCCGAGGATCCGAGCGCCCAGCACTCCTATTATCTCACCAACGCCAAGTCGCCGCTCAGCTACTCGCGCCACACCGACACTAAGCTCGACGAGATGTGGGACGCGCAAAGCCGCACCCTCGATCCGGTGAAGCGCAAGGCGATCGTTCAGGACATCGAGCGACGCCTGATCGACCAGGCCTACAGCCTGTCGATCAACTGGTGGGAGCGCATCGTGATCCTGAACAAGAAGGTGAAGGGCTGGCATATGTCATCCAGCCACTTCTCGGGCCAGGACCTGGCCGGGGTCTGGTTGGACGAGTGACGTGGGGCAGTCGTGCGCATGAGGAGACCTGAATGAGCCTGTACACGATCGAGCGCAGCTCGAACTGGCGCCGCCAGGCCGTCGAGCAGTGGCTGTGGGGTCTCGACCTCGTGTCGGAACCTCTGCGGGGCCAGATCGTCACCGCCTGGACCAGCACCTGGACCTCCAGTCCCTACGAGCGGCTGGAGGACATGCCGTTTTCGGCCGGGATCGATTATCCGCTGATGCACCACGTCAACGAGGTAACCAAGGCCGGGGTCGATCTGGCCCGCCGCGCCAAAGCTGATTGGGGCGTCGAGCTGGAGCACGACACGCTGGTTCCCATCCTCATCCTGCACGACGTCGATAAGCCGCTGATGTACGACCGCCAGGGCCGCGAGGTGGTGACCTCCAAGCTCAGCGCCGAAATCCCGCACGGCGTAGTGGGCGCCATGCTGCTGAAGGAACTCGGCTTCTCGCACGAGGTGGTGAGCGTAGTGGCGACGCACTCGCCCAAGATGCCGTTCCATGGCAAGGGTCACGCGGCCTACGTGCTGCACTACGCGGACCTGTTCTCGGCCGACCACGCGCTCATGCATGTCGGCAAACAACCCTACTATCAGAAGCACATGCCGACCTGAGACGCGATCGTGCGCCGTCGCTGGGGCTCTCGGGCACGCTGAAGGGAAATTTCTGCCAGACCACGACAGCTCCCAGTGAATGCTGTTGCCCGGCTGGTGCATTCAAACGTGGCAGATACGGAGCGTACGCCGGTTCGCGGAGTGAGGACCATCGACCGTCAGCGCGCAAAACTTGGTCGGGGGGAACCCGTCTCCTCGGCAGGCAATGCCGGGCTTGGATCACGAACCCGCGGCGTGGGTCTGCAGCACCAGGTCGGCGGCCTTCTCGCCGATCATGATCGAGGGCGCGTTGGTGTTACCCGATGTCAGCGTCGGCATAATCGATGCGTCGGCGATGCGCAGGCCCTCGATGCCCCGCACGCGGAGCTGATCGTCGACAACGGCCAGGGCGTCCGAGCCCATTTTACAGGTTCCCACCGGATGATAGGTCGTTTCCGCCACCTGTTTCACCCAATCGAGGATCTCATCGTCCGCTCTATGTGACGCGCCGGGTGCGATTTCCGACACACTTAAGTCGGTCATCGCCGGGGCGGTCATCACGGCCCGCGCGATGCGGACCGCGCGCACGGTCAGTTCGGCATCGATCGAGGTAGACAGGAAATTGAAGTTGATCGCCGGTGGCCGGCGCGGATCGGACGAGGTGATGTGACTATGCCCCTTACTTTCGGGTCGCATCGGGTGCGCATAGCAGGTGACGCCGGACTGTTTGGACAGCTTCGGCCCAGGCTCATACAGCATGGGCACCCATCCTAGCAGCACATCGGGGGCGTCCAAGCCTTCGCGCGAACGGACGAAGGCGCGGATCGGGGCTGCGACCATGCCGAGCATGCCGGTTCCGGATATCGCGTATTGCATGGCCTGGCGTACGAGACCAAGCCCGCGGCCGCGCTCATTGTACGTAAAGCCGTTCGTGCCGATCGCCCATCTGGTCCGAGGCGCGTAATGGTCTCGCAGGTTCTCGC
This sequence comes from Hyphomicrobiaceae bacterium, assembly GCA_046715905.1. GTDB lineage: Bacteria > Pseudomonadota > Alphaproteobacteria > Rhizobiales > Hyphomicrobiaceae. Next base: position 2,592 of record JBKJYG010000272.1, read on the forward strand.
CCACGCCTGGCAGGGCCAGCCGGACGTCGATGCCGAGATCGCGCAGCCGGCCGGGTTGGCCGATGCCGGACAGCTCGAGAAGCTGAGGTGAGTTGATGGTGCCGGCGCTCACGACGACCTCGCAGCCGGCATGGGCCTGGCGGGTGGCGCCGCCGATGTCATAGCGCACACCGGTGCATCGACGGCCTTGGAGGACGAGAGCGTGGGCCAGGGCGCCGGTTTCGATCGTCAAGTTCGGGCGCTTGCGGATCGGGTCCAGGTAGCAATGGGCCGTGCTCATCCGCCGGCCACCCGAGATGGTTGCCTGGCTCATCGCGATGCCATCCTGCCTCAGCCCGTTGTAATCGGGATTGTACGCAATTCCGACCTGGCCCGCGGCTTCGATCAGGGCCTTGAACAGGGGGTCTCGGGCCTCGGGGTTTGTCACGCGGAGCGGACCCTCGCGCCCGCGCAAGGCGTCATCGCCGCCCTGATAGCTTTCCATCCGCTTGAAGAAAGGCAGGACGTCCCTATAGCTCCAGCCCCGATTGCCCATCTGTGCCCAGGTGTCGAAGTCCTGCGCCTGACCGCGGACAAACGCCGAGCCGTTGATGGAGCTCGAGCCGCCGAGCAGACGGCCGCGCGGCACGTGCAGTTTGCGTCCGTTCGTGCTGGCTTCAGCCTCCGAAACATAGCACCAGTTGGCGGCCGGATTGTGCAGCAGCCGGGCATAGCCGATCGGAATCCGCGACCACGGGTTGCCTGCCGGTCCAGCCTCCAGAAGCAGCACCCGGTGTCGCGGATCCGCTGACAGTCTGTTGGCCACCACCGCGCCGGCTGATCCCGCCCCGACCACAATGAAGTCATAAGGTTGGCGATCGCCTGCTTGCACGTGCTCCTCCCCTCAAGCCCGGCGCCACCTTAGCCCGATGCCGCCCATGTTCGCCGGAATTCGAGCGACCGGGAGCCGGAGGTGCTTGCGCCCGGCTTGTTGAGCGGCGATCTGACCTATGCAGAATGGCGCCGCTGCTGAATACTCTGAGCTGAGCAACAAGCCCAATTTCAGGAGGACTGCAATGGCTGCCTCACACGGCACGCAGGGCCAGGAGACAGCACCGGACTTGGATCATGACGTGATCATCATCGGGGCCGGCATCTCGGGCATGTACCAGCTCTATAGGCTGCGCGAGTTGGGCATGCGCGTGCGCGTGCTCGAAGCGGGTACCGGCGTCGGCGGCACCTGGTACTGGAACCGCTATCCCGGCGCACGCTTCGATTCCGAAAGCTATTCGTACAGCTATTCGTTTTCCAAAGAGCTGCTGCAGGAGTGGGACTGGTCGGAGCACTTCGCCGGTCAGCCGGAGACGCTGCGCTACCTCAACTACGTCGCCGACAAGTTCGAGCTGCGGCGGGATATCGAATTCCGGGCGCGCGTTACGGCCGCGCATTACCGGGAGGCGACCAGAAGCTGGGAGGTGACGCTGCAGGATGGCCGGCGCTTGACGGCGCGCTTCCTTGTCACCGCGGTGGGCCCGCTGTCTGCGCCGACGCTGCCCCGCATCGAGGGGTTGGAGACGTTCATGGGACAGTCGTTCCACACCGCCCAATGGCCGCACGAGCCCATCGCCTTCAAGGGCGAACGCGTGGCCGTGATCGGAACTGGCGCGACCGGCGTGCAGACCATCCAGGAGGTGGCCAAAACCGTGGGGCACCTGACGGTCTTCCAACGCCGGCCAAACTGGTGCGCGCCGCTCCACAACAGCCGGATCGACGAGGCCACGCAGCGCCAGATCAAGGCCGGCTATCCGGAAATGTTCGCGCGCTGCCGCGAAACGTTCGCCTGCTTCCTGCACACGCCCGACCC
>JBKJYG010000273.1:0-3258 GCA_046715905.1 Hyphomicrobiaceae bacterium
TCGTTGGCCGCAAGGGCTTCGGACCAGCGCAGCTCCGCCTCCTGCGATCGGGCGTTAGCCAAGCCGGACGCAATCTGGCCGGACAGCAAACCCACGAACCCAGCATAGGCGGCATCGTAGGCGCGAAAGGGGTTCAGCCCACAAATCATCAGCCCAGCCAGCTTTTTACCAGGCGCAATAGCCAGGGGAAGGATTACGGCCGAGTTTGGCCCGACCTGGAAACTGGCGCTATTGCCGTCGATCGGCTTCATTTTAAAAGCCGATAGATCGATGACGACCGTCGGCCCGGCCGTGGGCTCCTGCTTGAACTGGGCCAATAAAGCTTCAACGCTGTCGCGGCTTGGTCCCTCGGTACCTGCCGCCAACCCCGTCGCGCACGCCAATACGGGCTGCCAAGCCTCGTTCAGGATATAAAGGTAGGCGAGAGGAACGTCGGGCAACGGGCCCGCAAGAGTGCGCGAGAGCGCTGCCGCCACCTCCGCTTCACTCGAAGAGCGGGCCAATCCCTCAGCGACAGCTTGCAACGTGGCGAGCCTGCGTTGGCCGATAATCCGCTCCGACTCCTCCGTGACAACGCAGAGTATTCCTCCAACTAAACCGTGGTCGTTGGGGATGGGGCTGCAGGAGAACGTGTGATACGTTTCCTCCGTAAAACCGCTCTTCTGGCGGTAGAGGAGCACCGGCTCGTCCCAGCTCGCATCGCCGGTTCGAAGAATAGCCTCCATACGGGGCCCGATATCGGTCCAAGTCTCTTCCCAGACGGTGCTGGCCTGCGCCCCCAAGGCCCACGACTGCTTCAGTCCCAGGGTCGGCAGATAAGCATCGTTGCAAAAAATAGTGAGCTCCTCACCCCAAGCCATCCACATGGCGTAACGTGAGGTCAGCAGCAGCCGGATCACCGTTTTGAGGCTCTGCGGCCACGTTTCCGGCGCGCCCAGGGACGTTTTTGACCAATCCTTGGCGCGCATTTGCGCCGCCATCTCTCCGTTGCCCGCGAAGAGGGGAAATTCGGACGGGCTTTGATCGGGATCGGTTTTGGAGGTTAAGGCAGATGCGATATCGCACGGTGCTGAATCTGTCGCCTGCCCTTTCAAATCATGCCTCCCGCGATGGCAAAAGCATTGTTACGTCCCTCCGGCATGGTCAAACCGATGCCTCGTAAACGCTCCGCCCCAAGCGCTAACCCTACCGCCGACTTTCGGTTCCGCCATTTCAATCCGCTGGTACGGTTCCGGCTTCTAATAGCGAAGGAGCGCCGCGGGTTTCCTGTCCGCCGGAACAGCTCGCGACAAATCGCAGGCTGGAATTGATCGGGGAAAAGATGTCCATTAGACTGAGCAAGCGGGGTGCGCCTCAAAGCCATCATAGGTGAATTGGCCTAAGCTCGAGGGGCGCGAAGCTGAAGGAAGGGTTGCGCGAGGCATGGATTATGAGCGTTGCTTCGAGCGCGCGTTGGTCGATATCCACTCAGAAGGGCGATACCGGGTTTTCGCGGATATTTGCCGCGAGCGGGGCAACTTCCCGAGGGCATCGCATTTTGCCGGCGACGTGGCGCGCCCAATCACAGTCTGGTGCTCGAACGATTATCTCGGCATGGGACAGAATGCGTCCGTCATCGCGGCCATGCACGAGGCGCTCGATCGCGTAGGCGCGGGCTCGGGCGGGACGCGCAATATTTCCGGCACGACGCATTATCATGTCGACCTGGAGCGTGAGCTGGCCGATCTGCACGGCAAGGAAGCAGCGTTGCTGTTCACGTCGGCCTTTGTCGCTAACGATACCACGCTTGCCACGCTGCAGAAACTCTTGCCGGGCGCGGTGATCTTCTCGGACGCCAAGAACCACGCATCAATGATTGCGGGGATTCGCAATGGCGGTGGCAAGAAGCAGATATTCGCTAATAACGATCTCAATGACCTCGAGCGCCGGCTGCAGGCGGTTCCGATCGATCAGCCGAAAATCATTGCTTTCGAGAGCGTTTACTCGATGGATGGCGTCATCGCCCCCATCGCAGAACTGTGCGCTCTGGCGAGGCGGTATAAAGCTATCACCTACCTCGACGAGGTGCATGCGGTCGGCCTCTACGGTCCGCGAGGCGGGGGCATCGCCGAGCGCGATGGGGTGATGGGTGAGGTCGATATCATCAATGGGACGCTGGCCAAGGGATTTGGCGTCATGGGTGGCTATATTGCCGCCAACAGGCACATCTGCGATGCGATCCGCTCGTATGCTCCCGGATTCATCTTCACGACCTCATTGGCGCCCGCGATCGCCGCCGGGGCTCTGGCCAGCATCCGCCATCTGAAGCAGTCCTCTGTCGAGCGGTTGGCGCATCAGGAACGGGTTCGCACTCTGAAGCGCAAGCTGAAGAACGCTGGGTTGCCGGTGATGGATAATCCGAGCCACATCGTACCCGTGCTTATCGGTGATCCGGTGATCTGCAAGCGCGTGACGGACGCCCTGCTCGACCGGTTTGCGATTTACGTGCAGCCCATCAATTACCCGACCGTTCCCAAGGGGACGGAGCGGCTGCGGCTCACCCCGACGCCGTTGCATTCCAACGAGGATATGGACCGGCTTGGCATCGCTCTGACCGCGCTCTGGGCTGAATGTCCGATCTCGCTTGAGCAAAAGCGCGCCGCGGAATAGGCGGAGCCATCGACTTGAGGGTCGAGGACGCCCTGCCATGCGGAGCGCCCGCCGCGCCGAAGCGGTGTCCGTGGAACTGGGCGGCAAGTATGCTCAGACGTTTGTGATAAGCAGCGCACGCAATGTGATCATCGTTCATTGAACTCTGTTTTACAATGGCTGCGGGCCTAATGCCCTTGCATTACAGCCATGGTAACGGAGAGATTTAATGAAATTGCTTGCCCTCGCGACTATTCTGCTGCTGCTTGCCGCCACCATCTTTTCGATGTCGGGCAAGCCATTGGCTACCGGATCTGTGACGGTGCGTGGGGCTGGCCTAGCCTCGCCAGCCGCGATTGACCCCTTTGACCTGATGCTGCGCGTGTCCCTCACTCTGCCGGTCGAGGATCGTCACGGCGAGTGAGGATTAAGCGGGGGACGGGACGGGAGGCCTAGGTCGTCCGCCCCGTCCCCCGAACCTGAAAATTGTTGACCGCGCCGGTTGAGAGCGAATGGCGCTTGAGCCCTCGCCCTGCTTGCGATGGCCGGGACAGGTAGGGCACGCCAGGGCTCAGTCCCAGCGTTCTGCCTCGACCACGATCCGCTTGACGCCGATGGTCCTCTCCGATC
>JBKJYG010000274.1:0-7867 GCA_046715905.1 Hyphomicrobiaceae bacterium
CAAACCTCCTCCATGGCCATGATGCCCAAATCAGGCAGTCCGAAACTGGCCGATAACGCCCCGCCGGAGACGTAAAGCGCGTCGAAGCCGGCTTCCCGTGCAATCAGCCCCGCAAGCGCATTGTGCGCGCCGGGCGCACGAACGATCTCCGGCCTTTCAAGTAGAGCCCGCAAGCGCTCGCCTGCGGGTTTCTGATCAGGTTCAGTCAGCCAATTCGCCATCTCTCGCTTCCTATGCGGTCAAACGCTGCCGGCGATCTTATCTCGGATTTGCGTGATGCGCCTGGGTTGTCGCCGTTCTCAGGCCCGGCTCGGCCCCGAATGGGACTTGCCTCTATCCCGAAAGCGGCAGACCCTTGGTGCATCGAACCATGCGGAGGCTCCATGCAGGGAACGGCGGGTGACGTCATCGGTCTCAAGGGGATTGGCGGACACGGCAACGTGCTGACCGGCACCCGGCACATGGTGGCGGCTGGCCACTATGCCGCCGCCCATGCGGGCTTCCTCGTGCTGGAGGCGGGAGGCAATGCCATCGACGCTGGCGTGGCGGCGGGCATCATGCTGGGCGTGACCAACACGGACCTCGTCAACTTTGCCGGCGTGGCGCCGATCATGATCAGGCTCGCAGCGACGGGGGAGGTGGTCACGATCGACGGCCTGGGCGTCTGGCCGCGCAAGGCATCCGCCGAGTATTTTCGCCGCCATCACGGGGGTGCGATACCTGATGGCTTGAAGCGGGTGGTCGTGCCCGGCGCGCCGTCGGGCTGGCTGACGGCGCTCGACCTTTACGGCACCATGAGTTTTGGTGATGTCGCGGCAGCCGCCATCCGCGTGGCGCGCGAGGGTTTCGCGGCCGATCCTCGCTTTTGCGAGACGATCGCCACGGCGGAAACCAAATACCGCCGCTTCGCCGAGAATGCGCGGGTGTATCTGCCGGGCGGCAAGCCGCCGTTACCGGGCTCGATCTTCCGGCAAACCGATCTTGCGCGATCGCTGCAATACATGGCGGATGAGGAGCGTGCCGCCGCCTCGCGCGGGAGAAGCGCAGGGTTGGCGGCCGCCCACAACGCTTTCTACCAGGGCGACATCGCACGCACGATCACCGACTATCACGCCGGCAATGAGGGCTGGCTGGCACGGGAGGACATGGCCACCTTCCGCGCACGGCTGGAAAAGCCGCTACGGCAGACCTATCGCGACCTGGAGGTCTACACCTGCGGGGCGTGGTGCCAGGGGCCGGTGCTGGCGATGATACTCAACGTGCTGGCCCACGATGATGTGGCCGCGCTTGGGCACAATACGCCGGCTTACGTGCATCTCCTGACCGAGGCGATCAAACTCTCGTTTGCCGATCGCGAAGCCTACTTCGGCGATCCGCGCTTCGTCGATGTCCCGCTGTCCGTGCTGCTTTCGGAACCTTTCGCCGCTGAGCGCCGGGCCAAGATCGATCGGCAGCGCTCTGGGGCATCGCTGACGGAGCCCGGCTTCATTCCAGGCTATCCGCGGTTTCATCCTCGCGCGCCGATCGGTGATGAACCGCCCTTGTCACCCGACACATCCTATTGCGCCGTTGTCGACTCCCACGGCAATGCCTTCTCTGCGACGCCGAGCGATGCGTCCTATGACGCCGAGATGATTCCGGGCACGGGTCTCGTGCCCTCCGGGCGCGGCTGCCAGGCCTGGACGATCGCCGGGCATCCCTCAGAGGTGGCCCCCATGAAGCGACCGCGGCTGACGCCGAGCCCCGCGCTCGCTCTGCTGGGGAACGGTCAAGCCGTGATGCCCTTCGGCACGCCGGGTGGCGACGTACAATCACAGGCCATGCTGCAAGTGCTGCTGAACGTCAGCGCGTTCGGTATGGATGTGCGGTCAGCGATCGAAGCGCCGCGATTTGCCAGCTACGCCTTCCCCTCGAGTTTCGAGCCGCACGAGTGCTATCCGAATCGGCTCTCCATCGAGGCGCGTGTTCCGACGGCCACCATCGAAGGCTTGCGGTCGCTGGGCCATGACCTGGCGCCGTGGCCGGAGTGGACGCGGCAGGCGGGCGCCGTATGCGCCGTCATCCACGACCGCCAGCATGGCGTGCTGACGGCGGCTGCCGATCCGCGGCGGGCCTCCTACGCGGTTGGCTGGTAGGCAGCCCACCCCGACAGCTCGGTTATTTGAAATCGATCGCCTCGATCGAGGCGCGGGCAAACGCTGGCCGGGCTCTCACACGCGCCCACCAATCGTCGATCCGCGGAAACCGCTCGAGCGTGATGCCGTGCTCGGCGAGTTCACCAAAACGCACGGCATAAGGCGCCATGTTGATGTCGGCCAGCGAGAATTCGCGGCCGGCAAGCCAGGGGCCAGATGTCAGATCCGCTTCCATTTTCTGCATCATGTGCGCCAGGCTTTCGACCGCCTGGGTCATCTCGGCCGCGGTATAAGGCTCCCGGGCAACGCGCCGCCATTGCTCGCGACGTTCGGGCATCGGTGTTGACCGCATTTTTTGCGCCAGTTCCTCATCGCTCCATTGGCGAGCCGTCGGGCCCATCATGCGGTTCCAATTCGCGACCTGAAAGCCTTTGATCGCCACCGTGTCGGCCAGATAGGTCCACACCCGCATGCGCGCGCGCTCGTGCGCATCCTTGGGGCGCAGCGGCTGCTCCGGATAGACGTCGTCCAGATATTCATTGATGACCGTGGATTCGATCACGATGCGGCCGCGATGCACGAGCGTCGGCACCACCCCGTTCGGATTGAGGGCCAGGTATTGCGGCGTGTTCTGCTCGGACTTGAGGAGCCGGACAAAAATGCCGACATAGGCGAGCTGCTTCTCCTCGAGCGCAAACCGCACCCTTCGCGAGGCGCTCGACACCCAGGCGTGATAGAGCACCAGTTCAGCGTCGGGGACGGCGTCGAAGATCGTGGGCATGCTTCCGCTCTTGTCTAACACGCGTATCTGAGACGCGGCATTGCCTTGGGGCACGTCTTCAGCATGCAATGCCCCGGTCGCGAGGGGAAGGGCATGGCGCCGGCTGACCGGCTTCACGCTCTGGGCTTCACCGGCAGTTCGCCGTCGTCGAGGGTACGCGCTTCTTCCAACAACAGATGTGGTACGCCGCGCCGAATTGGAAACGCCAGTCGAGCCGCGCGGCTGATCAATTCCTGCCGGCGCGCGTCATAGACGAGCGTCGTCTTGGTGAGCGGGCACACCAGAAGCTCAAGCAGGCGCGGATCGGGCCGTTCCTCCGGTTGAGCCTGCGCGGGGTCTTCTTCGTCAGCGGAGTTCATGACACCAGTCCTCATTGGAGGCGATTGCCCGAGCCATCATCGCCCGACGCGAGTTCCATCTGCGCCAGCGCGACCAGCGTGTCGGCCCTCTCCTTCAGCGTCGCCGCTTCCAGCAGCGCTTGCTTTTCCTCGGCCGCGAAAGGGCTGGCGATCGACAGCCAATTGATTAGAAACTCTGTGCCGGCTGCGGCAATGGCCTCCCAATCGGCATTGAGCCGCCGATGTTCGAGATAGTGCCGCAAGGTTTCGATCAGGCGCTCTCGATTGACGTCTTCAGCCCCGCTTTCCGGGATCAGATCGTGCGCGAACGGCTGATAGTCGGCCACGACCGAGCGATAGGGCGCCGAGCCCTGGACCTCCGAGCGGGGCTTGAACCGGGCCAGGCCCTTGAGCGCAATCAGCATGCGGCCGTCATCCTGCTCCTGGAACATCGTGATGCGCCCCGCGCAGCCGACATTTCGGAGCCCGGTGTTACGCGCCTGCGGCAAGCCCGTTGCGCCGCCATCGCCGATCGGCTGGATAATGCCGATCACGCGGGCACCGCGAATGGCCCAATCAATCATCTCCAAATAACGTGGTTCGAAAATATTGAGCGGCAGCGTGGCGCGTGGCAGCAGGATCGTACCTTCGAGGGGAAAGATGGGCACCTCGGCGGGGAGTTCCGTGACTGACTTGTAGTGCTCGGTCATACCCTTAGCTTTCCACGGCTGTCGAGCTCGGCGTCACGCCGCACGACTTTGCCGTCAGGAGAACAACATCGACGATAGACGCCGTCGTCCGTCGAGGGTTGCCGCGTCCTTGGGACCCCAGGCCTCGAACAACTGCACCAGTTGCTTGCGCGCGGCCTGATCGTTCCAATTGCGATCACGGCGGAATGATTCGAGGAGCTCGATCACGGCCCCTTCCTTATCTCCGGTCGCCGCCAGCCCGGTCGCCAGGTCGATGCGTGCCTGATGATCGGCAGCGTCAGCCGCGACGCGGGCCTTCAGCGGCGTCAGGTCGCCTGTGCTGGCGCCGCGCTTGGCCAGATCGAGCGCCGCCATGACACCGGGAATGGGCTGCGTCGCGCGCTTATCCGGCGGTACCAGTGACAGCGTCTCCTCGGCTCGCGTCAGATCGCCCGATTGCAAGTAGCACTTGGCCAACCCGGCCAAAGCCGGAAGATTTTCCCGGTCTTCTTGCAGAACGGCTGCAAAGACCTCGGCAGCAGATTGAATGTCACCGGCTTCGAGCACCTTGCCGGCTTCTTCGAGAGCGCCCGCGAGGTCGGCTCCTTGAGCATCGCCAATCAGGCGATCGATGAACGTTTTCAGACCGCTCTCGGGTTGAGCCCCCGCAAAGCCATCCAGAGGCCGTCCGTCCTTGAAGGCATAGACGGTTGGAACTGATTGCACGCGCAATTGGCCGGCGATGGCTGGATGCTCATCGATGTTGATCTTCACCAGGCGCACTTTGCCGTTATAGGACTTCACGACCTTCTCGAGGGCCGGCGTGAGCTGTTTACAGGGCCCGCACCAGGGCGCCCAAAAATCCACCAGCACCAGCACACTTTTGGACGCTTCGAGCACGTCCTTGGCAAAATTAGCGGTGCTCGAGTCCTTGATCAGGTCGGCAGGTGCTGCTCCAATCCGAGCGTCAGTCAGGTGTTGAGGTTCAGTCGCGGCGGCTCCCGGTCTGCGCTGTTCAATATTCATCTTGCTCTCCAAAGTTCTGAGCTGGGCCCGATCGGCATTCAGCTTGTGGCGCCCGTATCACCGGCCAGAGACACAATCAGTGGCTCGTGATCGCACGCCCTGAAGAAGCGCACCAGACTGTCACGGGAGATCCTGGTCGTGGCCGTATTGACGAGAGGATGACAATTGATTTCAGCATATTGCATGAGCTGCTGATCTACGACAACGCGAACCCGCCCCAGCGTATCGTTGATGATGGCCAGCGCGGTGACCGCTCCCGGGCTGACTCCCAGCACCTCCTGCAATAGATCGGGACGGCCGAACGAAAGCTTGGCCGAGCCGATCAGCTTCGGCAGCAGCTTGAGGTCAATCGGCGTGCGGCTTTCCGCGACCAACAAATAGAGCTTGTCCTTGGCATCCTTCAGAAACAGGTTCTTGGTGTGACCGCCGGGCAATCGTTGATGCAACTCGGCGCTTTGCGCGACCGTAAAGACCGCCTCATGGTCGAGCGTGGCATGGTGAATGCCTAACGCGTCGAGGCGGGCCAGAAGACCAGCGCGGTCGATGGGAAGCGCGGGACGATCGGTCGACAATGGCATCGGGTCTCGAAGGTTAAGCATCGCAGCAGAGGCGCGGGAGGCAGCCGTCAGATAGCCACTGTCCGTAACGGTTGCAATGCCCGTCTGGTCGACGCTCATGGACCTGCCGCCGGGAGGAGCAGCCGCCGGATGTTGCAATCGCTCGCTTGCAATCAGGGGGCCTTTGGGTCATATAGCCGAACTCGGTGGGGCCCAAGGCGCCACCTTGGACGCGGGTGTAGCTCAGGGGTAGAGCATCACGTTGCCAACGTGAGGGTCGAGGGTTCAAATCCCTTCGCCCGCTCCAATTCTCAAAATGTGCAGCCCGGCAGGAGGAGGCGTTCCAATGCCGTCGCTCTGCCAAGTTCACCAGCGCGAGCGCGGCGCACGATGCGAGCGTCCGGCGTGAGGGCGGGATTGGCAGCCAATCGCCACAGCATACGGTATATGGCATCGTACGTGCTGGCGAGTTCCGCGGTCAACAACGCGAGGATCAGGGTTGTTCCTGGCGCACGATCACCCAGCCGCAAATCAAGTTCAAGCTGCGCCTGCGCGCAAGCGGCCGGTTTCCCATCCAATCAACGCCCTTTTCCGCGTCAGACCCCAATGGTAGCCACCCAGGCTTCCGTCGCCGCGTAACACGCGATGGCACGGCACCACAAACGAGATCGGATTGCGGCCGACCGCGCTGCCGACGGCACGCGAGGCCGTCGGCTGTCCAAGATGCCGCGCGATATCGTGGTAGCTCACGGCCTTGCCGAGTGGAATCCGTAGCAGCGTTTGCCAGACGCGGATCTCGAAGTCCGACCCGATCAGGATGAGCCTGACCGGCTGTTCGGCCCGTGCATTGCCGCCGGCAAAGACATGGGTCGCGTAGGGCTCCGTTTCCGAAGCGCGCTCGACGAACTCGGCCAGCGGCCAGCGCCGGGTCATATCGGCCAGCGCATGCGCGCGTGTCTCGCCTGCGTCTTCGTTGACGAACGCCAACCCCGCCAAGCCCCGCTCGGTAACCAGCAGCAGGGCTTCGCCGAACGGCGAGGGATGAAAGCCATAGGCGATCACCAGACCTTGGCCGCGCCGTTTAAAGTCTCCCGGGGTCATCGCGGCTTGGGTGACAAACAGGTCGTGCAACCGCCCGCCGCCGGAAAGGCCGACCTCGTGCGCGGTTTCCAGAACGCTTGCCGAACCGCTGAGCAGATTGCGTGCGTGATCCAGGGTGATCGCCTGCACGAACTCCTTGGGCGAAAGGCCGCACCAGCGCTTGAACAGCTTCTGGGCATGCGCGGGGCTCAGGTCCAGATGCGCGGCCAGCCGCTCGAGGGAGGGCTGTTCCTCCCACGATTGCGACAGGAAACCGATGGCGCGGCGGATCAGATCGTAATCCCTTGTGGCGCCGGCCTGAACGGGGATCGGCAGCGGCTTGGGCATAGGGTCGGGGAGTGTTCCGAGCATGGGAGCCTCTTGCGGTCGAAGTGACCTGATCGCCCCGACACTACGCGAGCCATAAACCAGGATCGACCCGTTTCCTGACCTGCAGATAAAATGTACCGGGTCTCAGAAACGGCTCGTTCGAGCGGCGTGCAGCGCCGCCTGCAGCGTTGGGGCAAAGGCACGCCGCTCCTCGTCGTTCAGAAATCGGGCAAACGAAACCTCACGGCCGTGCAGTCCAAGTCGCAGATCGGTGCGACCATCACGGGTGACGGCCAGGCGCAGCCGGACCCAATACGGATTATAGGCATACACCTCGCGCTGCCCGGAAGGATGCGTGCGCGTGAGCACCAGACGGTCAGGGTCAAGCTCGATGCGTTCCGCGAGCCGGCCGGCCCTGTAGTTGAAGTGGAACGCATAGGCGATGAGCAGCACTTCCAAGCCGAGAAAGCCGCTGACGGGCCATGCCCCTATCGACCAGAACACCATCCCTCCCCCGAAACTGACAAGGCTGACGGCCAACATCAGAAGCAGAAAGGGGCGCGTCCGGAGGGATCGGTGCGGCGTCAAGACGGCGTCGAAATGGGCTGGTGGCTCCGCTCCGCTCCGAGGCATGCTATGGCCAGATGCGTCCATGTCTTCCTATAAACAAAGCTGGCGCCCCAAGGTTACACGTCACGGCTCCCCAAGGACGAAGCTACACAAGAATGGCCAGACCGAGCAAATCGATTCCTTCCCCGCGACCGCGCCCGAGCACGACCGCTGCACCGGGTCGAACACGGGCGAAGCGGATAAAGCTCCTCGATGCTCCCACAGTCGAGGCCATTTTTCAGCGCTTCAAGGCGGCCAATCCGATCCCCCAGGGAGAGCTCGAGCACAGCAATCCCTACACGTTGTTGGTCGCCGTGGTGCT
>JBKJYG010000275.1:0-10266 GCA_046715905.1 Hyphomicrobiaceae bacterium
AACCGTGACCAGATCGCCGAGGCCGTGGTGGCGTCCAGGGCGCGCGAAATGGCGGCGATGTTGATCTGGCCGCGGCTCGCCTCATCGTCGTGCGACGCGCGCGCGAGCAAATCACCAAGGTTCCAGCTCTCCGCGTGGGTGGCGGCGGCCCGCTGATTGGCGGCCTGTGCATGCTGCGCTGCCGCCACCCGTGCCTGATGCGCCTGGGCCTGATGCGCCTGGGGTTGCAGCGGGTGAGCGTGCAGGTGGTGGGCAGGTGCGGGCGGTCGCAGCTGGTAGGCGCCCCCGGCGGGATGGGATCCGGCTGCGTATGCCCCCGTCCGGCCGCGATCCCCCATCTCTTGCGCCAAGCTCTGCGTCAGCGACGAAATTGAGCGCGACGGCACGGGTGCTTGCGACATCACCGGCAGGGGCGGTGCAATGTCGGCGCGCAGACTTTCCCGTGCCGACAACGACGAAAGCTGGTCGAGCGCCCGCAACTGTTCTTGCAGGGCGACGCGCATCTGCTCGGCGCTGTGGCGCGTGGCCTCCGGCAACCGCTCGAGTTGCTCCTTGAGCCGGGCTTGCTCGTTTTCGATCTCGGCCATGGTCGTGCGGGTGCGCTGGCGCACTTCGTCGGAGGTGTCGGCAAAGCGAGAGGAGAGCGAGCCGATCTCGTCGCTGACTTCGCGCGAGATGTTGGAGAACTTGGATTTGAGCTCAGCCAGCGCCCGGTCGGTGTGACTGGCGCTTGAGGCATGGAAGCGCTCGATTTCGGTCAGCGTGACGCGCGAGCGCTCTTCGGCGCCACGCGTCAGGGCTTCCCCGACCGAGCGCGCTCGCAGCTCGGCCTCCGTGAACGTGCCCTCAATGCTGCTCGAATAGCCGCGCATCACACGGTCGATGTCGTCGGCCTTGCCGCCAAGCTTATCCAGCGTATCGGAGAGTTCGGCCTGTCGGGCCTGCAGGGTCTTGTCGATGCGGAAGTTCGCCGTCTCGAGCGCGTTGGCGGCCCGCAGGATGGTTTGGCCTTGCTGGTCGAAGCGGTTGGTGACGCCCGAAATCTGGTTGACGAGGTTTTCCGATACGTTCTTCAGCAGATCCGCCTGACCGGAGAGGCCCTCGATGGCCTTCACGGACTCGCGGCTGACATTCTCGCTGGCGCGCCGAACCGCGTTGACGCCATGCATGATGCTCTCGTCGAGCTCGTTGGCCTGCCGACCGAGCACCTGTCCGATCTCGGTCGCGTGATTTTCGAGCGCCGCGCTGAGCGCGCGGGCCTTGTCGGCGACCGTGCTATCGATGGCGATCGTCGAGCGGAGAATCGTTTCGTCAAACAGCCGCAGCCGATCGGAAAACGCATCGTCGAGTGCCTTGGTGCGATTGACGAGCTGCGTATCCAGCGACTGCTGGCGTCCCGCCAGCGTGGCGTCGAGCGCCCGGGTGTACTCCTCCAGTACGGTTTGCAGACCTTCCGTGCGACGGCCAAGGGCGCCGTCGAGGCCCTCCGAGAAGCTGTCGAACAAGGCCTGCATCTCGCCTGTGCGCCCGGCCAACGCGGTCTGGAATTCCTGCGCGCCCGAGGTCAACACGGACGAGAGCTTGCTGGTGCTGGAGTTGATAGCCGTTGCCAGATTGGTGGTGTTGGTGGCCAGCGAGGTTTCAAGCGCCACCAGGTTCTGACCGGCCCCTTCGATGAAGTGCGCCAACTTCACCTGCTGCTCGGCCAGCTTGTCGACGAGCATTGGTATGTCGGTGCCAAACTCCTTCAGACTGGCGTTGACCCGCTCGCTCGTATTGAGAAGGGCGTGCCGTTCGCCCGAAAGCTCCTGCAGCAAGCCGCGGATGCGCTGTTCGTTGTGGGTGTAGGATTGCTCGAGGCTCGAGACCTCGTTGTGCACCAGCGCCTCGAGTTCGCCGGCCCGTCCGAGCGCACGGGACACCGCCTCGTTCATGTGCCCGACCTGGCGGCGGACGGCTTGTCCGACCGAGGCGATCTGCTGCTCGGCCATGCGGTCGGGTTCTGCCAGCCGGATGGCCACCTCGGTCATGGCCGACGACATCAGCCGCAGCTCTTGGGCGCGCAACACGAGCATGGCCAGAAACCAGAACAGGGCAATGGGAATGACGATCGTGGCAACGAGCGTAATGGCGGTGGGGCGCGAGAGCATTTCGAGGAGCGTCGGAGCGCGCTGCAACTCGGGTGCCAGCATGGCCCAACCGAGCAGCACGCCCAGCACCGCCCAGACGCCGCTTGCGAGAGCCGCGATCTGCATCGGCCTCTGCGAAGGCTTCTGATGCAACGCGAAAATGAGGCCGCCGATCGAGGGCACGTCGTCGTTGGCGGCGACATTAGGCCGCGAAGGGCCAGCCGGCCGCCGCCGCGCCGCGCGCCGGCCGTTCGGCTCGTCGGGCTCGACGTCGTCCTGCGACGAGGGCTCAAAGCGGTCGGCTGTCGCCGGCAAGGACAAGGTTGGCGGAATGGGCGAACCGACTGGGGGCTGGCGTTCATGGCTCTCAGCGCCCCCGGCCTCGGGAAGGCGCGCCATGTCGGTCATGAATCCGGGCATTGGCTCGACGCGACGCGCAGCCGTGACGGCGCCAGGCGCACCCCGGCGGGGAGGGGTGAGGGTTGCGGACGACGGCCCAATCGTGCCGGGCCAGGATGGCGTCGAGGCTTGCGACGGCCGCTCGCCGGCCTGGTTTGCATCCCTGATCCGAGTGCTGTCGGGAGCGAGCCTCGAGGGTCCCGGCGCCGGCGGAAAGCTGGAGGCGCGATCGATGGCGGCGTTAGCGGGCACCGGGCCCTTCGGCGCGGATGCGGGCCCATCGCTCCGTCGAGGGTCGGGTGATCGCGCGCCGGGCAGGGGAGGGGGTCCACCGGCGCGCGCCCGGCCGTGCGGGTGTTGGCCTGCGGACGGCTTCGCGGCTTCGGATGCGGGTGCCGGGAGCGCGTCGGGTGATTCGATGGGTGGGCCAGGCCGCGGACCCGACGCGGAGGGCGGGGTAGGCAACGAGGGCGCGGCGGATGTGGATGTGGATGTGGAAGGCACGGCGGGGGTGGCGGATGCAGGCGCGGCGGACGAAGGCGAGGCATCAAGCGAGGCCGCGCGCGCTTTCTCTCCGGGCATACGGGGAGGTAGTGCCGCTGCGTCGTCCGCCTCGCCGAACTCGGGTCTTGGCTGCGTGGACCTGTCTTTAATCATCGTCGTCCGACTTAGCAGCAAAAAGGCTGCTCCCCCTGCCGCTCGGCTAAGCCGAACGCTGCCGTCGTCGCAAACATTCTAGCGTGCCCTGACAACCTTTCCGATTCTACACGACTTCGCCGCACCGGCACAGCGTTTTGGCGCACCCGGACGACGTTCTCCCCCGTCGCATTTCGACATATGCGGAAACCCTGCCTAATTCCCGTTTAGGGCGAAAGTAGGATCAAGTCCTTTCGGTCCGCTGCTCCTCGCGCCAGCTTCGCGCAAGTCTGCGACCGCACACGGGAGCCGACGTGGGCCGGCTCCAGCTAGCTGGCGGCCTCATGTTTACCCAAGCTTTACAGCGGGCGTGCGAGACTGACCTGAAGGACACAAAATGACCGCCCAAATTGACAGGAACTCGGGTCTATCGCCAGTCTGCAGCGCAAATCGCGCTGATCAGAGTTTGACCGCGTTGGCTCTCGTGGATCGGTGTCATCTGGCTCGGTTCACGCTGGGCGATGCAGCTTTGGAATCGGAGATACTCGGTCTCTTTGCCGGACAGGCGCCAAGCACATTGGCCGATCTTGCTCAATCGCGTTCCCCAAAGGAATGGCTGAACGCGGCGCATACCTTGAAGGGCTCGGCGCGGGCAATCGGCGCTTGGCAGGTTGCGGCCTGCGCCGAAGCGCTCGAAAAGCTCGAGTTTCCAGCGCGGCCGGAGGAGCGGGAGCGGGCCATGGGGGCTTTGAAACATGCGCTTGACGATGTTTATCGCTGGATCGAGGCGTTCAAGCAGACCGTCTGAGCGGTCGCGCCTCTTGTGGGACTGATCGAGCTCGGCTTGCGTGCCACGCGCCTGCCCGGCCCCGTTAGCTTCCCAACCCCACCACAACCATGCTTGCAGTCGAGACCTGGGATGGCTAAGTCCGGCCAGCAGCGTTGGCTGAAGATGTCAGTCACGGATGAAAGGGGCTACATGGCCAAGATCACGTTCATACAACCCGACGGCAGCCGGCAGGAGGTCGCGGCCGCGCCCGGGTTGACGGTGATGGAGGCTGCAAAAAAAGCCCTCGTCAGCGGGATCGAAGCTGAGTGCGGGGGCGCCTGCGCGTGTGCCACGTGCCATGTCTATATCGATGCCAATTGGCGAGAAAGGGTCGGCAAGCCTGCGGCGATGGAAGAGGACATGCTCGATTTTGCCTTCGATGTCCGCGATGAGAGCAGGCTTTCATGCCAGATCAAGGTGACCGAGGCCCTCGATGGGCTCGTCGTGTCGGTTCCAAGCAAGCAATTCTAAACCGGCAGGCGGTTGCATGTTTGCTCAGGCTGGGGGCGGCGAACTCTCTTGGGGTCGGGCGGGCCCTAGATTGGCTCAGCGTTGCGTAAATCTGGGAAAACGTCGAATAATTTTTCTTTTCGCGTTGAAATATTGACCGTTGGGAGAAAAATCACCTATTGATTGGAGCGTCATAGAAGAGGCTTCCGATCATGTGGCACGATAAACTGGACGAAATGTTAGGCCGCGAGATCGCTCCCGTCGTGGCTGATCCACCCGTCCACATTATAATGCCGTTCCTGGCGTGCTCTGCAGCCTGGGTTTCCGTTCTCCTGGGTTGGCTGATGTGGATGGGAAGCGCTCTGCCCGCTTGAGCTGCACTGGCGCTGATGTTCTGCGCGTGACCGCCTTGACGGGCTGTTCGGCGTCCGTCATGCAGCGCGCGAAGCGGTCAACGTGCGGACCAAACGAGGCAGTTCATGACAGTCACGTCACCCGAGCCGACAGTTACCGACAGCATTATCATCGGCGCGGGCCCGTGCGGACTGTTCGCGGTGTTTGAACTCGGGCTACTCGATATCAAAGCCCACGTCATCGACATTCTGGATAAACCAGGCGGGCAATGCGCCGAACTGTATCCGGAAAAGCCGATCTACGACATCCCGGGGCTGCCGGTGGTGACGGGCCAAGGTCTGACCGAGGCGCTGCTCGAACAGATACGGCCCTTTGATCCGACGTTTCATTTCCAAGAGCGCGTCGAGGCCTTGGAGCGACAGCCCGACGGCCGGCTGCGCCTCGTGACGGATACCGGAAAAGTGTTTCTGACCAAGGTCGTCGTGATCGCGGCGGGCGGCGGATCGTTTACGCCCAAGCGCCCGCCCCTCGAAGGTATCGAATTCTTCGAAGGCAACGGAGTGTTTTACGCTGTGCGGCGGATCGAGGATTTCCGCGACCGCGATATCCTGATCGTGGGTGGCGGTGATTCGGCGCTGGATTGGACGCTCAGCTTGCAGCCCGTCGCCCGCTCGCTGACCCTGATGCATCGCCGCGATGATTTCCGCGGGGCGCCGCACTCGGTCGAGCGCATGCGGGCGCTGGTGGCTCAGCAGCAGATGAAGCTGGTCATCGGCCAGATGACGGGCCTCGGCGGCACGGATGGCAATCTGCAATCGGTGACCGTGAAAACCAAGGACGGCGAGCAGCGGCTCAAGGTTGATCGCCTGCTGCCGTTCTTCGGCCTGACCATGAAGCTGGGTCCGGTCGCCGATTGGGGCCTCAACCTGCATGAAAATCTTGTACCGGTCGACACGGCGCGGTTCGAGACCAGCGAGCCCGGCATTTTCGCCATCGGCGATATCAATACCTACCCTGGCAAGCTGAAGCTGATCCTGTCGGGCTTCCACGAGGCGGCGTTGATGTCGCAAGCCGCGCACCGCATCGTGTACCCCGACAAGAAGCTGCTGTTCCAGTACACCACGTCATCTTCGAGCCTGCAGAAGAAGCTCGGCGTCAGATAGATTGATGCGCCAGGGTCAGCGATTGCCGAGATCGGCGCGAACCGCAATCGCCGCACTCGCGATCACGGCGATATCGTTGTTGACGGGATCGGGCACGTCGAGCCCACCCTTGACGGCCCGGACGGTGATCCGGCCCACGGGCAGCACGGCTTTGACACGCTCGGTGTCGACCATCTCGGGACGCTGGACGCCCACGGTAACCTCGACGTCGAGCTGTGTCTTGTCGACGCCCAGCGAGCGGATGAACACGAGCGAACTGTGATGCAGCGCATCCTCAACCGCCCGGATGGCCGCTTTCGTGTAGTCGCCGCCGTGCAGGTCATTGCCGGTGCCCAGTTCCAGAATGATGCGCTTTGCCGTCATATGCCGCCCTCAATGCTGGAAGCGTTCAGGCCACGTCGAGCAGCACGACGGCTGCGGCATGGGCGATCAGGGTGCAGTCGGTGCCCTCATCGTTGGCGATTTCCAATCCGCCTTCGACGACCTCGACCGTGCCCCGGCCGTAGGGGAGCACGGCCAGCACTTGGGCCTTATCCACCTCATTGGGACGCGGCACGCCGATGGTGACCTCGACGTGCATGGCGTCGAGCGGTTTGCCGAGTGCGCCCGCAATACTGAGCGCGTTGTGCCATAGTGCATCGCGCAGCGCGCGTACGGCGGCTTTGGTCGGCTCCCCGCCGCGGATGTCCGTTCCAAAGCCGATCTCGATGACCAACCGTTTGAGAGCCATCGGCCTGCTCCGGAAGCGAGTTGTCGACAACCTAGCCTAGCAGCGTACCCCGCTCGCGCCGAGATCTGCTAGAGATCAGAGTAGCAGATTGGCCGTGGGCCGCGATGGCAAAGAAAAGGCCGTGGGCTAAAGAGATCGTGCCATGCCGATAACCATCATGGACCGTGTGCTGGGTTGGCTGGCGGATATCAGGCGTCGAGCCTCGTTGGCGGGCCGTCGGATCAGGGCGCGGGTCGCCTGGCTGGGTGTTGTCGCGCTCGCGAGCCTGATCCTGCTGCTCCTGGGCGAAATCCGCGGGGGGCTGGGGCTGGCCGCGCTCATGATTGCGCTCGCATGGTGCGCGGCCTGGCCGCTTTCGGATGAAACGGGCCAGGCTCAGACGCTCTCGGCCCACAGCCCGGAAGACTCCGCCGACGCTCTGTGGCGGACCATGCTTGACGGAATTCCGAATGCAGCCCTCGTGCTCGATGGAGACCAGACCGTGTTGGCCGCCAATCGCGCGGCCATGGATTTGTTATCGGTGCGCGCCGGCTTCTACGTCGGGCAGACGAGCCGGGCGCCCGAACTCCTGGCCGCCGTCAATCGTGCGGTGGAGACGAACCAGCCGCAGCCGTTCCACTTTGAGGCACGACGAGAGATCGAGCAGCGCATCGACGGCTTGGCAACACCGCTCGCAGCGAAAGCCGGTCGTTCAGGGCAGCCGGCGCTGCTGCTCGTCTTCACCGACCAGAGCGAGGTCGAGCGGCTGGCACAGATGCGCGCCGATTTCGTGGCCAACGCCAGCCACGAACTGCGCACGCCGCTGGCCTCGTTGCGCGGCTTCATCGACACCCTGCAAGGGGCGGCGAAGGATGATCCCGCTGCGCGGCGTCGATTCCTGGGCATCATGTCGGAGCAGGCCACGCGTATGTCCCGGCTGATCGACGACTTGCTGGAGCTGAGCCGGATCGAGATGCGCGTGCATCTGCGGCCTCATGCCCTCGTTGATCTTGGTCGGGTGGTCAGCGAAGCCGTCAAGGATCTCGAGCCGCTGGCGGCCGCGGCCGGCGTGACCGTGGCGTGGTCGCCGCCCACTCCGGCAACCGTGCGGGGCGATCGTGACGAGCTCGTGCAGGCGGCGCAGAACCTGCTCCAGAACGCGATCAAATACGGGCGCGCGGGCGGGCACGTTGAGGTCAGCGTAACGCACGAAACCAAGGGTTCGCATGTGTCGAGCTATCATCTGACGGTTGCCGATGACGGACCAGGCATTGCGCGCGAGCATCTACCCAGGCTCACCGAACGCTTCTACCGGGTCAACGCCGGCGCCTCCCGGGCCAAGGGCGGCACCGGATTAGGGCTCGCCATCGTCAAACACGTGGCGCTCAGGCATGATGGCGATCTGAGCATTGTGTCCGAACCCGGAGAGGGGTCCCGATTCACGTTGCGTTTGCCTTCCGCGCGCCCAACGTATTGACGCGGAGCCTCACCGTCACAAATCTGTGAATGAGATCAATTAGAGACTTCGGGTGCACTCAGACGATTTAAAGCGCCCCTTTGTCGGCGGGAGATTTTCATGCACGATCATATCGTCAAATCCTTCGATCAGGAGCTGGCCCGCCTCGACCAATCGGTGGCAGAGATGGGGGGCCTTGCCGAAAAGTTGCTGGCCGACGCCTTCAAGGCGCTGGAAAGCCGCGATCCGAAGCTTGCCGCTGATGTCATTGCCAGCGACCGCGCCATCGACGCGCTCGAACGGCAGGTGCAGGATCACGCCATCCGCATGATCGCGCGGCGTCAGCCCATGGCTAACGATCTGCGGCTCATCATGACGGTGCTCAAGATCACCGGCGATCTGGAGCGGATCGGCGATCTGGCCAAGAATATCGCCAAGCGCGCGCTGGCGGTGGCTGGCGAAAACCGTCCCCGGCCGCTGATGAATGGTCTCAAGCACATGACCGAACGCGCGCTCAGCCAGATGAAGCACGTGCTTGATGCCTATGCCGAGCGTGACGCGGAAAAAGCCTTGGCTGTGTGGCGCGACGACGAGCAGCTCGATGCCACGCATAACTCTTTGTTTCGCGAGCTCCTGACGTACATGATGGAGGATCCGCGCAACATCGGGCTGTGCACGCACCTGCTGTTTGGCGCCAAGAATATCGAGCGCATCGGTGACCACACGACCAACATTGCCGAGAATGTGCACTTCCTGGTGCTCGGCAAGGACATCGCCGACGATCGTCCCAAGCGTGACGACACGAGCTCGGTTCTGCCCAACCATACGGGCGTTGCCGAAATCAAGTGAATCGTCGCCAACCGAGACTGCAAGCCCATGCGCGACGACCCCAAGCTGAAACTGCTGCTGGTCGAAGACGACGCTTCCATCGCCGAGCTGGTGCGGTTCAACTTTGAAGCCGAGGGCTTCGATGTGGTCGATTGCGCGACGGGGGAGGATGCCCTCCTTGCGGTCAAGGAAGAAAGCTTCGATCTCGTCATCCTCGATTGGATGCTGCCGGGTGTGTCGGGTCTCGAAACATGCCGCCGGTTGCGCAACGGTTCGCAAACCAAAGCCTTGCCGGTGCTGATGCTGACCGCGCGCGGCGAGGAGGCCGACAAGGTACGCGGTTTGACAACCGGTGCGGATGACTACGTCGTCAAGCCGTTCTCAATCGCCGAGCTGGTCGCGCGCGGCCGTGCGCTGATCCGCCGTGCCTCGCCGAGCCGCCTGGAGGATCGGCTGTCCTCAGGAGACATCATGCTGGACCGGCAGGCGCATCGTGTCACACGGGGCCGTCGCAACATCGAGCTGGGTCCCACTGAATTCAGGTTGCTGCTCTATTTCATGGAGCATCGAGACCGCGTACTCTCGCGCCAGCAGCTTCTCGACGGCGTGTGGGGCCGCCAGGCGGAGGTCGACGAGCGCACCGTCGATGTGCATGTCGGGCGCCTTCGCAAGTTGCTTGTTCACGGCCAGGAGCGTGATCCCGTACGCACTGTGCGCGGCTCGGGGTATGCCTTCGGAGACGGGCCGGAGTGAGTGCTGCCCATCGCGTCGTCAGGTGTGGTCCTGGGTCAGCCCGCGCTGGAAGGTTGAGGGCCGCCCCTCGAAACCAGACTTCGCTCGCTTCGCAAGCCAGTAGCGATAGGGGGGTGGAATGGAAAGGAAGTCTGGATCGGCTCCTAGTTTCTGGGCCGCATCCATGGGCCAGTTGGGGTTATACATGATCTCGCGCGCCAGCGCGACGAGGTCGGCGCAGCCGCCCTGCAGGATGGCCTCTGCCTGATCGGCATGCACGATGTGCCCGACGGCCATTGTCGCAATGCCGGCCTCCTTGCGGATGGTCTCGGCGTAGGGCACTTGGTAGCCGTATTTTTTCGATCGCTCCCCATCCATGGGCGAGTAGGCGAGCGTCCCGCCTGACGAACAGTCGATGACGTCGACGCCCTTTTCCTTCAGCAGCCGCGACAGACGCACGCTTTGGGCCAGATCCCAGCCGGCATCGTCCTCGCAGGATAGACGCATGAACAGCGGCTTAGATGCCGGCCATACGGCCCGGACACACTCGGCAACGTCCACCGCAAAGCGCATGCGGTTGG
>JBKJYG010000276.1:0-3024 GCA_046715905.1 Hyphomicrobiaceae bacterium
CCTCGCTGATACGCTGGCCGTGCTGCAGCGAGCAGGCCGAGTGGTAGGCGACGCGCAGCTTCGACCAGCGCTTCGGCACGCCCAGCTCGTAAGTTGCGAGGAACTCCGTCACGTCCTGCGCGCGCGCAGCAACGGCGGCGGCCGGGCGAGAATACTCCGGCACGCCCCGTAACAGGTGTCCGTAGTCCTTGACCATGGTGCCGCAACCGGACGCATTCACGATCACGGCATCGACCGGCGCCTTGTGCATGATCTTCGTCCAGGCATCGACATTGCGCTTGGCTTGCTCGATCGCGGCCGCCTCCCGGCCCATATGATGGACAAGCGCGCCACAGCAGCCCGCGCCCGGCGCAATCTCCACGTCGACGCCGCGACGCGCCAGCAGCCTGATCGTGGCATCGTTGATGTCGGGACGCAGCACCTGCTGCGCGCAGCCGGCCAGCAGGATGACGCGTTTGCGGCGTTCGCCCTGGGTCACGGCGCTGCCGGGTCCCGCAAACCGCCCCGATCGCAGTCGCTGTTTGGGAGCAAGAGCGAGCATGGCCGCCACCTGCGGCAATCCCAGCCGCGTCATGAGCCCGGCAAACGGCCGGCCCAGAAAGGCCAGGCTCAGTGCCCAGCGCAGCCGACCGGGATAGGGAAGAATCTGGGCCAACGCGTTCCGCACCAGCCGATCGCGCCAGCTGCGGGTGCCGGTTTCCTCGATGTGGGCCCGCGCGAGATCGACGAGATGCATATAATCGACCCCGCTCGGGCATGTCGTCATGCAGGACAGGCAGGACAGGCAGCGATCAACGTGCCGCTGAACCTGGGGGTTCGCAGCGCTGCCGGTCTCGAACATGTCCTTCATGAGATAGATGCGGCCGCGCGGACTGTCGCGCTCGTCGCCCAGAAGCACGTAGGTCGGGCACGTCGCGATACAAAAGCCGCAGTGCACGCACCGACGCAGAATGCTTTCGGCCTCGGCCAGTTTTGGGTCTTGCAGTTGCTCGAGGGTGAAGTTGGTTTGCATCGGATGCCTTCGCGGATTTGGGAGGAGCGGGCTTTGCGAGCCGAAGCGCTCAGGCGTACATACGCCCTGGATTGAGAATGCCCGCCGGGTCGAACAAGGCTTTCAGTTTGCGGCTGATATCGTCGAGCCCGGACTCCAGCGGCTGGAAGACGTCCACCGCCGCACGCACGCCAGGCTCCGCCCGGATGAGCGTCGCGTGGCCGCCATGCGAGGCCATGATCCGCCGGATGTCGGTTGCGCCCGCATCGCTCGTGGACGGTACCTCCGCCCAGATGAGGCCGCCCGACCAATCATAAAACGCGCGGCAGTCCATGTAGCGGCTGATGGCGGCGACAACCTTGGGACCATGGGTGGGCGCTGTCGAAATGCGCCATAAGGGCGCCGAGATGCCCGTCAGCACCGACAACTGGCGCAGCTCGCGCCAGAACATCTCAGTGCTGTCGTGGTCCAACACTGCGATCTCGCCAAACACCTTCAGCGTCTCGCGCAGCCGATCCACCCTGTAGGACACGGAGGCCGAGAAGTTTTCCACGCGCACGGCGGTCACGGCCCGGCGTTCGGCCTGCAGCTCAATCATGCCAAGGCGGGCGGCCAGCGCCGCCTGCAGATGCACGGCGCCGGAGACCTCGTAGGGCGATGCCATGGCCAGCGAGAGGGCTTCCACCGCGAGACTGTCCTCCAAGCCGAACAGCACCAGCGTCGCTGCCTCCTCGGGCCTGGGCAGGACTTTGAATGTCACCTCGGTCATCACCGCCAGCGTGCCCCAACTCCCCATCAGCCCGCGCGCCACATCATAGCCCGTGACGTTCTTCATCACCCGCCCTCCCGACCGGAACGGCGTTCCGTCCCCCGTGACCGCGCTGATGCCCAGGATATGATCGCGCGCTGCCCCCGCAGCGATCCGGCGCGAGCCCGAAAGGTTGGTGGCAAAGACCGATCCGATCGTGGCCCGGTCGGGCGCGCCGCCCAGCATCGGCCCGAGGTCGATGGGCTCGAAGGCCAGCATCTGGCCACGACTGTCCAGATCCGCCTCCACGTCCGCCAGCGGCGTTCCCGACCGGACCGCCATCACGAGTTCGGTGGGTTCGTATAGGATCACCCCCGACAGCCCCGACGTCGTCAACTGGGCTGACGCTTGCGTCGGACGGCCCACCGCCCGCTTGCTGCCGCGCCCCATGACCTCGATCGGGGAACGCCGGGCGCTCGCCTCGCCAAGCATGCGGCTGAGCTCCCACTCGTTGGCGGGCGTCAGAAGGGACTGCACGGGAAGGCTCCTTAAGCGGCCAGCGGATCGCGGCCGTCCAGCGGGAATACCTTGGCCGGATTGAGCAGCCAATAGGGATCGAAGATGGACTTGATCCGCATTTGCAGGGCTAATTCAGCGTCGGTGAACTGCACGCGCATCAAGTCGCGCTTCTCGACGCCCACCCCATGCTCACCCGTGAGGCATCCCCCCACCTCGACGCACAGCTTGAGAATGTCGGCGCCGCATCGCTCGGCCTTCTCGACCTCATCGGGATTATTGGCATCGTAAAGGATCAGCGGATGCAGATTGCCATCTCCCGCATGGAAGATGTTGGCGACACGCAATCCATAGGATCCGCAAATGCGGGCAATTGCGGCCAGAACCTCCGATAGGCGGCCGAGCGGGATCGTGCCGTCCATGCAATAGTAATCGGAGATGCGGCCGATGGCGCCGAAGGCCGACTTGCGGCCTTTCCAAATGGCGGCACTTTCCTCGGGCGATTGGCTCAACCGGACCACGCTGGGATTAAAGCGTTGCGCAATCTCGACGATGCGTCCCAGCAGCATGGCGATCTCATCCGGCCCGCCTTCGACCTCGATGATCAGCAGGGCTTCGACATCGAGCGGGTAGCCCGCCTTGGCGAAGGCTTCACACACCTCGATCGCCGGCTTGTCCATGAATTCCATCGCCACCGGTATGATACCCGCGGCGATGATGGCCGACACCGCCTGTCCCGCCGCCTCGCTGGAGGCAAAGCCCAGCAGCA
>JBKJYG010000277.1:0-5861 GCA_046715905.1 Hyphomicrobiaceae bacterium
ACCTTCTCGATCGAGCTCATGGTGCCGCGCATGTCTGACGTCGGCTGCAAGGCGCGCTCGATCGAGAAAACCACATCGTCGGCGGTGAAGGTCTCGCCGCCGTGGAAGCGAACGTTGGGCCGCAGCTTGAATTCCCAGACTGCCGGATCATTGGTGATCGCCCACGAGACAGCCAGGGTCGGCCGCAGCGTTCCGTCGCGCGCCCGCTGCATCAACGGCTCGTAGATCTGCTGCAGCAGGTTGTGCGTCGGCCCTTCGTTCTGTGCGTGCGGATCAAGCGTCAGCGCATCGGCGACACGAGCCCAGCGGAGCGGTTTGCCATCGGCCATGGCAGGCCCCGTGAACTGGACGGTCGGGCTGAGCACAAGACCGAGGAGAAGTGTCGCGGCCAGACCCAATCGGGCGGGAATGCGGCTCAGCAGGTTGCGGGTTGGTGTTGCGGGCATAACTGTTTTCCTTGCGTAACGTCCATCAACGCTTAACGGAGCCGGGGATTGAGTGCGTCGCGAAGCCAATCGCCGAGCAGGTTCACAGTCAGTACCAGCATGGCCAGCGCCAAACCGGGGAAGGCTACCATCCACCAGCTTCCGGAGAACAAGTATTTGTTGCCGATCTGGATCATGGTGCCGAGCGATGGTTCCGTCGGCGGCAAGCCGACCCCGAGGAACGAGAGCGTGGCTTCGGTGATGATGGCCAGGGCCAGGTTGATGGTGCCGATCACCAGCACCGGCGAGAGGACGTTGGGCAGCAGATGCCGGAACATGATGGCGAACCGTCCCATGCCGATGAGGCGGGCGGCCTGGATGTATTCCTTATCCTTCTCCACCAGCGTCATGCCGCGCACCGTGCGTGCGTACTGCACCCAATACGACAGGCCGATCGAAAAAACGAGAATCCAGAACTCACCGCCCGCGATGTGGCCTTTGAAGAGCGTTTGCGCCACGCCATCGACGAGGAGCGCCGTCAGGATCGCGGGGAAGGTCAATTGCACGTCGGCGATGCGCATCACGACGGTATCAAGGGCGCCGCCGAGGTAGCCGGCGGCAAGCCCGGCCGTCACGCCCATGGTGATGGCGAGCGCCACCGCGAGAATGGCAATGGCGATCGAGGACCGGGCGCCGTAGAGGATCGTGGACAAGATATCCCGTCCCTGGTCGTCCGTGCCAAGCAGGAATTGACGGCTGCCGCCTTCGACCCAGGCCGGCGGATTGTTGCTGTCGAGGAGGCTCAGGGCTCGCAGGTCATAGGGATCGTGCGGCGCGATGAGCGGTGCGAAGAGTGAGGCCAGCAGCATGACGGTCGTCAACAGAGCGGCAAGCATGACGATCTTGGAGCTGCGGAAGCTGTAGAAGACGTCGCTGTCGCGCGCGCGTGCCAACCAGCTCCGTGGGCGCGCGGGGACCGTCTGGGCGTGCGGGGCCATCAGGTCCTGAGATTTCGGCATCTCGTTCATGGGTGCGCACTCGCATACGCTGAGGCGGACGCCGGTGTGGTCGGTGGTGCGTGCAAGATGGGCAGCCTCTTCAAGCCTCGCGGCGGGTGATGCGAATACGCGGATCGATCCACACATACAGCAGATCGACGATGAAATTGATCGACACGAACAAGAAGGCGACCAGCATCAGATAGGCCGACATGACCGGGATATCGGCGTTCTGAACCGCCTGGATGAACAGCAGTCCCATGCCAGGCCACTGGAACACCGTCTCGGTGATGATGGCAAAGGCAATGATGGCGCCAAGCTGCAAGCCGATGATGGTCACCACGGGGACCAGGGTATTCTTGAGGGCGTGCCCAAAATTGACGGCGCGGTCGGTCAGACCGCGGGCGCGCGCGAACTTGATGTAATCGGCGCGCAGCACTTCGAGCATCTGCGACCGGACGAGCCGCGTGACGAGCGTCATCTGAAACAGCCCCAGCGTGATGGCTGGCATGATCAGCGACAGCAAGCCTTTCTTGGTCAGGAGGCCGGTCGACCACCACCCGACCTGCACGACATCGCCTCGGCCCGGGAACGGCAACCAGCCCAGCGTCACGCCGAACAGGTAGATGAGCAGGATGCCGATCAGGAAGGTCGGGAGTGAGATACCGATGAGAGAAATGGTGAGAAAGGCCCGCGAGAGCAGACTGTCGCGGAGAATGCCCGTGTAGACGCCCATCGGAATACCGAGCAGGAGCGCGAACAGGGCAGCCGCCACAGCCAGCTCGATGGTTGCCGGAAACCGCTGTGAGATGAGCCGCGTCACGGGCTGCTTGACCTGGTAGGAGATTCCGAAATCAAATTGCGCAGCATTCGAGACGAAGCGCCAGAACTGCACCGGCACCGGATCGTTGAGACCAAGCTCTTGACGCAGCCGATTGCGATCCTCCAGCGACGTGTCCTGTCCGACCATCTGATTGACCGGATCGCCGACGAAGCGAAACAGCAGGAACGCAATCATCGCCACCGCCAGCATGACGAACAAGGCTTCGATGAACCGGCGGATGGCGAACGCGAGCATTTAGGTCCTTGTGGGCCGGGCGCGCGCCGTGCTTAAGCCGGCGCGAACCGCTGAGGCAAACGGGCGGATGGCGTGCACCGCGCTAGTCCTGCTTTTGTGCTAGATAAAACAGGATCTGGTTGTCGGCGCGCTGCACGATCTTGGTTTTCTTGGAGATGCCCCAGGCGATCGACTGCTGATGCAGCGGAATGAGGCCCACTTCATCGTGCACGATGCGGAAAGCCTCGGCGATCAGAGCATCGCGCTTGGCGAGATCGGTTTCGACGAGAACCTGGTCCCCAAGCTCTTCGACTTTCTTGTTGCAATAGCCGCCATAATTGAAGGTTCCGCCCTTGCCGTCCGCATCTCGGCAGCCGGCGATGTTTTTGATCACGTTGGCGCTGTCCAGCGAGCCTGGCGTCCAGCCCAGCAAATTGAAGGAGCTGTCGTATTTGCGCGTCGGGCCGGCCTTTTCGAAATATTTGGCCTTCGGCTGCGCCTGCAAGTTGGCTTTGACCCCGATACGGGCCAGCATGGCGACAACAGCCTGGCAGATTGCCTCGTCGTTGACGTAACGATCGTTGGGGCAATCCATCGTGATCTCAAAGCCGGAGGGGTAGCCAGCCTCCGTCAGCAGCTTGCGAGCAGCGTCGGGGTCATAGGGATGGCGCTTGAACTCTCCTGCGCGGGCGAACAGTTGCGGTGCGATCAGAAGAGCCGACGGCGCCGACATGCCGCGCATGACCTTGGACTTGATCGCCTCGATATCGAGCGCCTGATAGAACGCCTTGCGCACCCGAACGTCCTGGAAGGGGTTCTTGCCTTTCACGCTTGAATACAGCAACTCGGGCCGCATCTGATCCATGTTGAGAAAGATCGTGCGGATTTCGGGCTTGACCAGGACGTCTGTCGACGCGTTCGACTTGATCCGATCGACGTCCTGCACCGGCACCGGATCCATCAAGTCAATTTCGCCCGACAGCAGGGCTGCGACGCGGGTGGCGTCGGACTTGATGGTGGTGAAGATGACATCGTCGAGATTGTGTTCAGGCTTGCCCCACCAGTTCGGATTGGCCTTGAACACGGTCTTCACGCCCGGCTCGTGGCTGACCAGCGTGAACGGACCGGTGCCGTTGGCCTTCAATGCGAAAGCGTTCAGCGAGGTAGCGGTGGCGGCCTGCGCTTGCGTGGCGCCGTTGGCCTCGGACCATTTCTTCGAAAACATGTACCAGGTGTCCCATTCGTAATGCAGAATGGGATTGGGTTTGGTCAGGATGAAATCGACGGTGTGATCGTCGACCTTGACGGCTTTCATGTCGTCAGGCGCACGGGTCTTGATCTGCGAACTGGGGGACCGCATGCGGTCGAGAGAAAACACCACGTCGTCGGCAACAAAGTCTTCGCCGTTGTGATATTTCACGCCTTTGCGGAGGTAAAAGCGCCACTTGAGTGGATCGACGATCTCCCAGCGTTCTGCAAGGCCCGGAATGATCTTCAGATCCGGGTTGCGTTTGGTCAGCCCCTCCATGACATTGCCCATGGTGCCCAGCGTGAACGTCTCGTTGAGCGAATAGGGGTCGAGAGAGTTGAGATCCCCCTGGAAGGCATAACGCAACGTTTTCGCGTTCACTGGCTCGGGTGATACCGACAGCGCAGTTAAGCACAACGTCAGCGCCACGATAAAATGGCGTTTGATGGTCCAAAAAAGCATCGTGAACTCCCTTCCAAGACGCGGCTCCGACCCGACGCTGCGGTCGCCGTTCGTGTTCAAGGGCGATATTGACCGGCCTTTAGCAATCGGTCCAGCCGCTTCGGCAAGCGTTGCGATGCGACTTTAGGCAGTGACTGAGCGGGCAGACGCATGCACCCCGGCTTCAAGGCGAATTTTCGTGGAACATAATATCGCAAGCTGCCCTTGGCCGGACGTAACCCGGGCCACGAAGATACCGACCGTCGTCAGCGTGTTGACCGCATCTCGCGCGAGCGCGTCGTCGGCAAGGTCCTGAGCCGTGACGACGGGGTCGTTCCAAACTCTGACGCGCCGTGGCCCAGCGTGACGCGCTTCAGGCATTGACGGCAGCGGGGATCGGAACGATCCTGTCCGGACATTATCCGAAGTTGGAGGCTGCATGCGACGACGTGATGTTTTGAAGCTCGGAGGATCGGCCGCCTTGACGGGCCTGGCCGCGCCGGCGGTGCTGTCACAGGCCGCCTGGCCGGACCGGCCGGTCAAATTTATCGTACCGTTTGCGCCGGGAGGCGCAACCGACCTCCTTGCGCGGCCCTGGGCAGATGCGCTGGGCAGAGCCTTCAATCAGCAGTTCATCATTGAGAACCGGGGCGGTGCGTCCGGCCTGATCGGGGCCGAAGCGGCGTATCGATCCACGCCGGACGGCTACAGCTATCTGTTCTCATCCAATTCGACCACCGTGTTCCAACCTTTGCTACGCAAGATAAACTACGATCCGAAAGGCTTCGTGCTGGTCGCGCGCATGGGCGACTCGATCTCGGGGTTCGTCGTGCACCCCAAGCACGGCTTCAAAACTATTCAGGACCTGATCACCTACGCCAAAGCCAATCCGGGCAAGCTCACGTTCGGCTCGTCGGGCCCCGGGACCACGACGCATCTCCGGCTCGAAGCGCTGAAATTCAAGACCGGCATCGACGTGCTGCACGTGCCATATCGCGGCGGCTCGGACAGCCTGAACGACCTGCTCGCAGGCGTCGTCGACATCATGAACGAGGGCTCGACGCTGCCGCACGCCAAGGCCGGTAAGATCACGCTGCTCAACGTCAACCACTCCGAGCGCTTCGTCGAGTTCCCGGACGTTCCCACGTTGACCGAGGCGGGCATCAAGGATGCCGACGTGCCGGTCTGGTTTGCCCTCTACGCGCCGCCGGGCACGCCGAAGGACATCGTGACAAAGCTCAATGCCAAGATCAACGAGCTGTCTGCCGCGACGGAGATGAAGCAGAAGATGCAACTCGCGTCCGCGGTGCCCGTCATCCAGAACCTGGACGACCTGCAGAAGCACTTCGACGCCGATTACGCAAACATCGGTGACCTGATCAAGTCGGCCAATATCAAGATCGAATGAGCGCGTGACGACGCTAAGATTTGTAGCCTCGTCCGGCCAAAAGCGGAGACTTCCATGACCTCAAGTGCGCAGCAACAGCAGCCGTCCCGATCGACTGCGGGCCCGCCGGCGCTGGCGGGTATCCGCGTGATCGACCTCACGCAGTTCGAGGCCGGAACGTCGATCACCGAGACGCTCGCCTGGCTCGGAGCTGACGTGATCAAGGTCGAAAATCCAAAAGGGGGCGAGCAAGGTCGTGGCGCCTCGACCGATCGGCCCGGCGTCGATAGCTACTACTTCATGC
>JBKJYG010000278.1:0-4985 GCA_046715905.1 Hyphomicrobiaceae bacterium
GGCTGGAACTCCGGGGTACGAGGCGTTAAGATCGGCCGAACAGGTCGAAAGGATCGCCCATGTCTCAGACAATCGAAGGTGGCGCGGAACTCGTTCCCTTGGAGCCAACAGCCGAGCCGGTCGCGCACGGCGTACGCATCGGCCACGTGCATCTGAAAGTGTCCGACATCGAACGGTCGCTTGGATTCTGGCGAGGCATATTGGGTTTCGAGGTCATGCAGCGCCGTGAGGGAGCCGTTTTCATCTCGGCCGGCGGATACCACCATCATATCGCGCTGAACACCTGGGACAGCCTGGGCGGCTCGCCTCCCGCGCCCGGCAAGACCGGGCTGTTTCATGTCGCCGTACTTTACCCGAGCCGGGCCACTCTGGGCCGGGCCCTGCAGCGCGTGCTCGACGCTGGGATCAAGCTGGACGGCGCCTCCGACCATGGCGTCAGTATCGCGCTCTATCTGCGCGACCCGGATGACAACGGCGTGGAGCTCTACTGGGACAAGCCTAAGTCCGAGTGGCCGCGGACGGCCGGCGGTCACTTGGAGATGGGCCGTGCGCGCCCGGATCTCGCGGCCCTGCTTGCCGAAGGCCGGGCCGCCTCATCGGGACTTTGAATGTAAACAGCGCCGCCCGTTTGCCAGGCGGCGCTGTTTTTGCCGCGGAGCGGGGCGTGCGATCGCCTATTACGACCCGCACTGCGGCATCAGTTGCAGAGGGTCGCCTGCATCCTGCAGGAAAAGCCGAGACCACCCTTGCCGCAGCTCGATCGAACTTTGCTGACCTTATATCCAGGCGCGCTGCCGACCTTGGCGCCGCTCGACATGAAGCTCGCCCAAGAGCCCCAGTCCGTTGCCTGCAAAACAGCCTCCCAGGCCTGAAACCGCGCCCCATCGGCCGTGGTATTGGTGCCGCTTGCCGCTTTGTTCACGCAGGCGGCGAGTGCCGGCGGCGCACCGAACGTAATTGCCAGCGTTGCGGCCAATGTCGCGGCCATAATCGCCGTTGCAAACGCTCTCCTGAATGGCAGCATCGAACATCCTCCTGGATCGACTCGGAACACATCCCCAGATTGCCAATTGCACGTCGCATGGCTACGGCCAGAGCGCCGCAGAGCCGTGTTTTCCCGTGCTTTCTTGAGGCACGTGGCGTGGCAGTCTCACTCGTCTTGGCGCTGAGCCGATCGGGAATCTAAATTGGCGCTGGACCTGATGGCACTCCCGAACAATCCTGCCGCAGGACGCGATTATGAGCACAGGAGCAGGGTATGGCAGGTCGATTGGCGGGTAGGACGGCATTCTGCACAGCGTCGGGGGCGGGCATCGGTCGCGCCACGGCACTAGCATTTGCCCGCGAGGGGGCCCGGGTCATCGCGACGGATATCGACGATGGGGCGCTCGACACGCTCACGACGGAAGGCGTCTCCGAGACCCACAGGCTCGATGTGCGCGATACAGCTGCGGTCAATGCCATGGCCAAGACGATCGGCGCCGTCGATGTCCTGTTCAACGCCGCGGGCTATGTGGCGCACGGCACAGTGCTGGAGTGCTCGGAGGCCGATTGGGACTTCTCATTCGACCTCAACGTCACGTCGATGCATCGCACGATCCAGGCGTTCCTGCCGGGGATGCTCGAGCAGGCCGCGCGCACGGGCAAAGCCGGCTCGATCGTCAACATCGCGTCGGGGGCGGGCAGCGTGCGCGGCATTCCCAACCGTTATGCCTATGGCGCCACCAAGGCCGCGGTGATCGGTCTGTCCAAGGCTGTGGCGGCCGATTTCATCCGGCGCGGGATCCGTTGTAACGCCATTTGCCCGGGCACGGTGGACTCGCCCTCGCTCGACCAGCGCATCGCGGCCCAGGCCGAGGCGCTGGCCAGTTCCAAGCACGAGGTGCGCCAGATGTTCATCGATCGTCAGCCCATGGGTCGGTTGGGGACAGCCGAAGAGGTCGCCGCCATGGCCGTCTATCTCGCCGCCGACGAAAGCGCCTTTACAACGGGGCAGATCTTCCTCGTCGATGGAGGCTTTGCGTTGTGAGGAGCCTGCATGACGACCAGGTGCCGCGCGAACGGGATCCCGAGACGGGGTTGCCGATCGGCCTGCTGCTGGCGCGTCCGGGGCCAGCCAAGGTGCCCGAGCGTGTGGTGCTGGAGGGTCGGTACTGCCGCCTTGAACCGATTGCCGAGCGACATGCGGGCCAACTCTTCGAAGCTTCCAATCCGCCTGACGCCGGGATCCGCTTCCGATATCTCTTTGACCCGGTTCCGGCGACCCGGGTCCTGCTCGACGAGTGGCTACACGCCGCCGTTCAATCCAGCGATCCGCTCGTTTTTGCCGTCATTGATAAGCGCAGCGGCCGTGTCGAGGGCCGGCAAACCTTCTTGCGCATCACACCTGCGCACCAGTCGATCGAAATCGGCAATATCTATTGGGGGCCCGCCATCGCCCGCACACCGGTGACGACCGAAGCCAACTTCCTGTTCGCCTGCTATGCGTTCGATGACCTCGGCTACCGCCGCTACGAATGGAAGTGCGATGCCCTGAATGCGCCGTCCCGTCGCGCGGCCGAGCGCTTTGGCTTCACGTGGGAAGGCCACTTCCGGCGCGCGGTCATCAACAAGGGACGCACCCGTGACACGAGCTGGTTTGCCATGATCGACGAGGAGTGGCCGGTATTGAAGGCCACCTACCAGCAGTGGCTCGATCCCTCGAACTTCGATGCGCAGGGCCGCCAGCGAACCTCGCTTGCCGACCTGACGCGGGCGGCGCTTGGGGGCGTGACGTGAACCGACGTCCGGGACGTCACGCAATATGGTCATGAACCTGCGCCGCGCGTCCGAGGCAGATTTCGATCGTGTCGTGGCTCTCCAACGCGAAGCCTACGCTGTCAACCGCACGCTGCTCGGCGTCGAACCGATGCCTCTGACGGCCGATTACGCCGCCATCTTCCGCGACATGGAAGTCTGGCTCGCCGACGCGGCGGGTGGCCTTGCGGGCGTGCTCGTCTTGCAGCCTCGCGACAGCGACCTCCTGATCTGGTCCATTGCCATCGCTCCGGGAGCTCAGAGAAACGGCCTTGGTCGCAAGCTGCTGGAGGCGGCCGAGGAGCGCTCGCAAGAGCTTGGTTTGCCGGTCATGCGGCTCTACACCGGAACGCTGCTGACGCATCTGGTTGCTTGGTATGCTCGGCACGGCTATGCGGTTGAGCGCCTGGAGACCTTGAGCGATCGGCAAATCACGCACATGATGAAGGCGATCGATCCCGCTTCATGAGCGGCCAACGTCGCCATTGCGCTTCCGATACCCGCGTTCAAAGGGGCCTTTTATGCCGAAATTCGCCGCTAATCTGTCCTTCATGTTCACCGAGGTGCCGTTCGCGGAACGCTTCGAGGCCGCAGCCCGGGCCGGTTTCAAGGCCGTCGAGTTCCTGAACCCGTTCGAGCTCCCCAAAGCCGATCTCGCCGCCCGCCTTAAGGACCACGGCCTGACACAGGCCCTCTTCAACATGGCGCATGGCGACTGGACCAAGGGCGAGCGGGGCATGTCGGCCATTCCCGGCCGCGAGGCAGAGTTCGAGACGGCCGTTGCCGCGGCACTCGAGTATGCCGAGGCGACAGGCTGCAAGCGGCTGTTCGCGATGGCTGGGCTCAAGCATCACGGCGCCGTCCGCAGCGCCTACGTGCGCAACCTCAAGCGTGCCACGCGCATGCTGGCCGGCAGCGGCATCGATGTCATCATCGAGCCAATCAACACGCGAGACATACCGGGCTATTTTCTCAACACCACGGGTGAGGCGCGCTCGATCATCCACGAGGTGGGCGAGCCCAACATCGGCCTTCAATTCGACCTCTACCATCGGCAAGTGATGGAAGGTGACGTGGCGCGGGCGATCGAGGAGTTCGGCCCTTTGGCGCGGCACTACCAGATCGCCAGTCCGCCCGATCGAGGCGAGCCTCACGAGGGCGAAATGAACTATCGCTATCTGCTGCAACTGATCGACCAATCGGGTTTCGACGGCTGGGTGGGATGCGAGTACAAGCCCCGCAAGACCACGGTCGAAGGGCTGAAGTGGGCGGAAGCGCTGGGTGTCTCGCTGGGGTGAGCCTCGTGCTGTTCCTCGACGCGCCGCAAAGGGAGAAAACGCATGAAAATTCTGATCATCGGCGGCGCCGGCATGGTGGGCCGCAAGCTGGCCGAGCGGTTGGCCAAAGATGGCCGGCTGGGCGGCGAGGCAATTTCCGGCCTGACGCTGTACGACGTCGTGCCCGCGCAGAAACCGGCAGCCGCGAAATTCCCGGTTGGGATCGTCACCGGAGATTTGCCTGCGGACGGTGAAACCGACAAGCTGCTTGGCGACAAGCCCGATGTCATTTTCCATCTGGCGGCGATTGTCTCGGGCGAAGCCGAACAGGACTTCGACAAAGGTTATCGCATCAATCTCAAGGGGACGATGAACCTGCTCGAGAGTATTCGCCAGGCGCAGGGAGGAGGCGCCTACAAGCCCCGCGTGGTGTTCACCTCCTCGATCGCGGTGTTCGGCGCCCCGTTCCCCGATAAGATTTCGGATGAGTTCTTCACCACGCCGCTGACGAGCTACGGCACCCAGAAGGCCATCGGCGAGCTGCTGCTGGCCGATTACACGCGCAAGGGCTTCCTCGACGGGGTTGGCATTCGGCTGCCCACCATCTGCGTGCGTCCGGGACGTCCGAACGCCGCCGCGTCCGGGTTTTTCTCCAACATCATCCGCGAGCCCTTGGCCGGCCAGGACGCCGTGCTGCCCGTCAACGACGAGGTGATGCACTGGCACGCCTCGCCACGGGCGGCGGTGGGCTTCCTGCTGCACGCGGCCACCATCAAGGGCGAGCGGCTCGGGGCCTGGCGCACGCTGTCGATGCCGGGATTGGCCGTCACCGTCGGGCAGCAGATCGCGGCGCTTCGCAAGGTCGCTGGCGAGCCTGTGGTTAAGCGCATCAAGCGGCAGCCGGACCCCTTC
>JBKJYG010000279.1:0-5187 GCA_046715905.1 Hyphomicrobiaceae bacterium
CCTGAGCAGTACGTGCCGTTTTTTGCCCAGCGAGAGCTTGATGACGCCCTCGCGCGAGATATCCGAAGGGCGGAGTTTGGCCTTCTCGTCGGTGACCGGCTGGTCGTTGACGCGCAAGCCCCCGCCCATCACCTGCCGCCGCGCGTCGCTATTGGATTTGACGAGGCCCGCCGTGACGAAAGCCGCCAGCACACCTAATTCGTTGTGGATATCCGCTTCCGGGACCTCGATGGTGGGCAGATCCTCGGCAAGCGTGCCCTGTTCGAAGGTTTTGCGGGCGGTTTCCGCGGCGGCCTCGGCCGGGCCGCGTCCGTGCAGCAGCGCCGTCACTTCAGTGGCCAGAACCTTCTTGGCCTCGTTGATCTCGGCCCCTCCGAGCGCTTCCAACCGGGCCAGCTCATCCATCGGCAGCGTGGTGAACAGCTTCAGGAAGCGGCCGACATCAGCATCCTCCGTGTTGCGCCAATATTGCCAGAAGCCATAGGTCGAAAGCTGGGCCTCATTCAGCCAGATGGCGCCGCTGGCGGTCTTGCCCATCTTGGCGCCCGAGGTCGTGGTGAGGAGCGGGCATGTGAGCGCATAGAGCTGTGGCGTGCCCATGCGCCGACCAAGATCCATACCGTTGACGATGTTCCCCCACTGATCGGAGCCTCCCATCTGCAAATTGCATCCGTAGCGGCGCGACAGCTCCACGAAATCGTAGGCCTGCAGCAGCATGTAGTTGAACTCGATGAACGTCAGCTCCTGCTCGCGGTCGATGCGCATCTTGACCGAATCCATGCTCAGCATGCGGTTGACCGAGAAGTGCCGTCCCACCTCGCGCAAAAAGTCGATGTAGTTGAGCGGTGCCAGCCAGTCGGCGTTGTCGACCATGATGGCGTCGGTCGCGCCTCCGCCGAACTGCACGAGCTTGGCAAAGATGCCTTTGATGCCCTGCTTGTTGGCCTCGATGTCCTCCAGCGTGCGCATGGCGCGTGTCTCGTCACGCCCGGAGGGATCGCCCACGCGTGTCGTGCCACCGCCAACCAGCACAATGGGCTTGTTGCCGGACGCCTGCAGCCAATGCAGCATCATGATGGAGATGAGCGAACCAATGTGCAGGGATGGCGCGGTGCAGTCGTAACCTACATAGGCGACGAGCTTTCCATCGGCGGCGAGCTGATCGAGCCCCTCCAGATCCGAACTTTGATGGATGAACCCGCGCTCGTCGAGCGTCGTGAGGAAGTCTGATTTGTATTTCGCCATAGGGCGCACATCTCTATCAAAGTGGGAGTGGTGACACGCAGGCCCGGTCCTACGGGTGCCGCAGCTCCCGAGCACGGGCAAATTGCACTGGACGCAGCATATGGGCAAGATCAGGCGCGCCATTGGTCTCATGAGCGGCACGTCCATGGATGGTGTGGACATTGCGCTGATCGAGACCGACGGCGAGACCCACGTCCGTCGCATCGCTGCGGCAAGCTGGCCTTATCCGGATGCATTCCGAGCCCGGCTGCGGCAGGCGCTCGTGGATGCCTCGGCGATGACGTCCCGATGCGAGCGGCCGGGCTGCCTTGGCGAGGTCGAGCGGGAGCTGACCGAGCTTCACGCGGACGTGGTGTTGCGGTTCATGGGCGACCGTGCCTTGCAGCCGTCAGCCGTCGACGTGGTGGGATTCCATGGTCAGACGGTCCTGCATCGCCCCGTTGATACGGAGATCAAGTCGAACGGCAGCGCGACTGCAGACCGCGAACCCTCCGTGCCGGAGGCCTGGGTTCGCCGCCTGCTCACCGTGCAACTGGGCGATGGACCTTTGCTGGCGCGGCGGGTCGGCGTCGATGTCGTCTACGACCTGCGCAAAGCTGATTGCGAGGCGGGAGGGCAGGGCGCGCCCTTGGTTCCCGTATACCATCGGGCGCTCGCGCACCGATGGCCCGAAAAGCCCGTCATTTTCGTCAACATTGGCGGCGTTGCGAATATCACCTGGATTGGTCGCGACGGACAGCTTTTGGCCTTTGATGCGGGGCCGGGCAACGCCATGATCGATGACTGGGTGCACCATCATACCGGCCACTCGGCTGATATCGACGGTGCCCTGGCCCGAAGCGGCACCGTCGACCGGGAGGCCTTGGCCGAGCTGCTCATGCATCCGCATTTCGCACGGGTGCCGCCGAAATCGCTCGATCGCAATCAGTTCTCGGCGCAGCCTGTGGCCCATCTGTCGGCGCCGGATGGCGCTGCCACGCTCACAGCCTTCACAGCGGAGGCGATTGCACGATCACGTG
The DNA here is from genome assembly GCA_046715905.1 of Hyphomicrobiaceae bacterium. Classification (GTDB taxonomy): domain Bacteria; phylum Pseudomonadota; class Alphaproteobacteria; order Rhizobiales; family Hyphomicrobiaceae. Next base: position 2,265 of record JBKJYG010000279.1, read on the forward strand.
AGCACGTCCCCGAGCAGCCCGCACTTTGGATCGCGAGTGGCGGAGGCCGGCGCAATCGCCTGTTGATGGAGTTGATTGCGGCGCGCGTCGAAAACGCGCTCGCTCCCGCCGAAGCTCTCAATCTCGACGGTGACACGCTCGAGGCCGAGGCATGGGCGTACTTGGCCGTCCGATCCCTGGAGGGTCTTCCGATCACCTACCGCGAAACGACAGGGGTCGGGGAGCCTCTCACCGGTGGAATTCTCTGCGAGGCGCCCCGGTAAGCTGCAACGCGCCTTTGTCTACTGACACGGCTCAATCCTTGTCGCGCTTGGATCTCAGGATTTCCACCATGCGATGGTCCACATAATTGCCGACCAGTGTTTTGATCTCGTCGGCCTTGTCCTCGAAAAAATGATTGGCGCCGGCGATGATGGCATGCTCGAGCTTGATGCCTTTTTGAGCCTTGGTCTTGACCGACAGTTCGGCGACCGATGCGCTCGGAACGACCTTGTCCCGTTCCCCGCTGATCAGAAGGCCCGATGAGGGACACGGTGCCAGGAACGAATAATCATAGAGGTCGGCCGGGGGTGCCACGCAGATGAAGCCGTCGATCTCGGGCCGGCGCATGAGCAATTGCATCGCAATCCAGGTGCCGAACGAGACGCCGGCAATCCAGCAGGAGCGTGCGTCCGGGTTCTGCAATTGGAGCCAATCGAGGGCCGATGCCGCGTCGGCCAGTTCTCCCGGCCCATTGTCGAAGTAGCCCTGGCTGCGTCCCACGCCGCGGAAATTGAACCGAAGGACCGAAAAGCCTCGTTCGGTGAAGGTATAGTAGAGATTGTAGACAATCTGGTTATTCATGGTGCCCCCGAACGAGGGGTGCGGATGCAAAATGAGGGCAATGGGACTGTCGATGCGTCCCACATGATGGTAACGGCCTTCGAGGCGACCGGCCGGGCCATTCATGATAATTTCAGGCATCGCTGACGCCTCCCTTTCGCTCTGTGTTGCGGACCATCGATGTCGTTTGCGGGGGACTGGGCGAGACGCTTTTTTGGGCACCGGCCATCCGCCCCTTGCGCCAGCTCATTGAAAGCTAGTCGCGGGTGCACTTAATACTTGACTAACCCACTCGGAATTTCCATATACCGATCAAGTTTAGAACGGTTCGAAGATGCGGACCGTGACGTCGCCGCGCTTCTTAACACGCCTATCGGTCGGAAGCGCAAGCCTTGTGCGATGGAAAAGCTCGAGGTGACAGCCTCGTTCGACGGACGGCAAGACGTTATGTGAAAAAGGTGCTGGCGTGGATCTGAACACCCGAGGCCGTTATGCGGTGATGGCCATGGCTGACATGGCCAAGTACGGCGCCTCAAGGGCGCTCCCGCTGTCGGCAATTGCCGAGCGCCAATGCATATCGCTTGCCTATCTCGAGCAACTTTTCCGGTTTCTCCGTCGCGCTGGACTGGTTGAAAGCGAGAGAGGCCGTTCCGGCGGCTATCGGCTCAGCCGGCCCGCTGGATCGATCACGGTCGCCGAAATCATGGCGGCCGTCGACGAGGATGTTCGCATGACACGCTGTGCTGGCGAGCAAGCAAGTCCTTGTCTGTCGGGAGCACGTTGCCTGACCCACGGTCTGTGGGCAGCGCTCGGGGATGAGATCGCGCAGTTCCTTTCGAACGTGTCGTTGCAGGACGTGGTGTCGGGGCAGCCGTTGCGGCGCATGGGCTTGCCGCCGGAGCTATCGAAGCCGTCGAGGATTTCGGTATCGTGAGTGCTGAGCGGATTTATCTGGATTGGAATGCCACGGCTCCGCTGCGGCCCGAAGCGCGTGCAGCCATGCTGTCGGCCCTCGATTGGACCGGAAACGCTTCGTCGGTGCACACGGAAGGCCGTCGCGCGCGAGCCCTGATCGAGGCGGCCCGGGAGGAGGTCGCAGCCTTGGTTGGATCGCGTCCAGGCGAGATTATTTTTACGAGTGGTGCCACCGAAGCCAACGTGACGGCCCTGTCGCAGGGATGGGACAGCATTGTTTCAGGCGCAACCGAGCACGACAGCGTGTCGGTATCGGCAGCCCGACTGGGCGGGCGCTCGCAAATGCTGCCCGTCGGTAGCGATGGGATGGCACGGCTCGATTGTCTTTTATCGCTGGCCCGTGCCGAGGAGCCCCATGCGCGCCGGTTGATCGCCTTGCAGTTGGCCAACAACGAAACGGGTGTTTTGCAGCCTCTTGCTGAGGCCGTTGAAATCGCCAGGGCTCATGGCTGGTCGGTGCACACCGATGCCGTGCAGGCGTTGGGCAAAGTTGCGATCGATTTCTCGTCGCTTGGTGTCGGAAGCATGGCGATTTCCTCGCATAAGATCGGCGGTCCGCAGGGCGTTGGCGCCCTTGTCGTGGGCGAGGCTTCTCTGAGCGTGGCCCCTTCCTATATTCCGTTGCTGCGTGGCGGCGGTCAGGAAGGTCGCCGCCGCGCGGGCACGGAGAATGTGGCAGCGATCGCCGGCTTCGGTGCGGCGGCCAGGGCTGCGAAAGCAGAACTGTCGCATGCCCGATTGGCGATGGCCGAGCTTCGCGATGAGCTTGAGACGGGGCTGCGGGCGGCAACGCCCGATGTTGTCGTCCTCAGCGCCACGGCACCTCGGCTGCCTAACACGTCGTGCTTCGCCCGCCCGGGGCGGAATGCGGAGGTGTGGATCGCCGCGCTGGATCTGGCGGGTTATGCAGTGAGTGCCGGCGCCGCGTGCTCGTCGGGCAGGATTGAAGAGAGTGCCGTCACCCTGGCTATGGGCTTACCTGCCGATCTCAGGCGATCGGCCATCCGGGTGAGCCTTGGTCGGACCACGACACGCCGCGATATAGCCGCGTTCATTGAAACCTGGACGCGCCTGGCAATACCCCAAGCTCGGGCGGCCTAGCCTCGGCTTCGAGATACACTTATTC
>JBKJYG010000280.1:0-3332 GCA_046715905.1 Hyphomicrobiaceae bacterium
GAACAGTGAGATACGGGAGGAGCTGAAAAATGCGATCCCACAGATTGAGATAAGCGAACAGAACGGTGACGAACAAAGTCGTCATGACGAAGGTAATCGAATAAATTCCCCGCATTTTTACGTTCGTGAACAGGATCAAAAGGATCATCAGCACGGCGAAGAATACGTGGGCTGACGAATTCGGGAGGATCAGTTCAGAGGAACTTTGGCCGATCGTGACGGTCACGCCCTGGAAGTAAGTCCAGAAAGCAAGAATGAACGAAGCGACCCAGCCCGGCCACCAGAAAATTATCGGTGAATGCCCATAGATTCGAACCTCGTTGACCGGAGCCGTCTCATGCATTGCCATCTTTAAATCCCCGTCAACACCGTGTTTCCCAGCGCCATCTCGTTACGAAGCCACCCGCCCGGGCGTTTGGCCTGACTGAGCAGATAGGATCCCAAAAACGTTTCGGTGCTCAGAGCCGAACCGCACTCTGCCCAATTTGAACAGCCCCGTCGAGCGGTGCGATTGGTTTGCCCAGTGACCTGAGCCGTTTTGTTCTGGCGCTCTTGACTTGACGTCGTACGTATTCGAAATTTGCGCGCAACAATCGTTCCAAATCTCTGTCGAAGCGTGCAACATCAGTCACTCAGGCTCGATGAGACCTGAGCTTAACTCGGATTGGAATCGCAGCTTCGGCGGTTCATGGAGCGCATCGACCATGCCAACGATTGACCACCCGGTATTACTGGTCTTCGGCCTCATCGCAGTGGTGATTGGCTTGCTGATGTACCGTTGGGCTGGACGTCACGATTTGAAAGGAGCTGCAATAGATGCTGCCTGGCAAGTTGCCAAGAGCCGCGGCAAATCCGCGATAACGCCGGCGTTGCAAGCCGAGCTCGATGCCTTCAAAGCCCGCCCGTCGACGATCGACCGCACCAAGCAAGCTGCTGGCTTAGCCGCCCGGCACTTCATCGCGCAGGCCGTGAGTATCATCAGTTACGTCCTGATTTTAGGTGGTTTGGTTTTATCGGCCATAGCCTTGCTGTGGAAGTGATCGATCTCCAGCACGACGCGAAAGGCGGGATGGCGATGAGGCTTGCCCAGCGGCAACGCTAAATCAACTCTGAAGAGGCCCGACCCATGCCACTGGATTCCGCCCGCATCCACGAGGTGCCGGACGACCTGCTTGCGGCCATCGACTATTGCTACGAGCAAGGCTGGACCGACGGCCTGCCCGTGATCCCGCCCACGGTCGATCGGGTCGAAGCGACACTCGCCTACGAAGGACGGCCGCCGCAGACCGTAATCGCGACCCATCCCGCGACGAGCCTCGAGCTTTCGCTGCATGCCGCAGCGACCAACGCCGTCATGGCCGGCTGCCTGCCCGAGTATTTCCCGGTCGTGGTGGCTGCGTTCGAGGCCATGAACCAGCCCGGCTTCAACTTCCACGGCTCGACGGCCAGCACCGGCGGATCGGCGCCGCTGCTCCTCGTCAGCGGCCCCTTTGCCGAGGACATCGGCATGAACGCCGACGTCAATCTGTTCGGCCCCGGCAACCGCGCCAACGCCAGCATAGGGCGGGCGGTGCGGCTGATTTTGCGCAATGTCTTTCAAATGACACCGGGCATCTCGGATAAGTCGACGCAAGGCAACCCCGGCAAGTACAGTTTCTGCATCGCGGAACGTGCGCGCGGCAATCCGTGGCCCTCGCTCTGCAAAGCGCAGGGCTATCCGGAGGGTGTCTCGAGCGTCACCGTGTTTGCGGGCGGAGGATTCTTCAACGTCGAGAATCATGGCGGCAACACGCCGGAGGCAATCCTGGCTTCGGTCGCCGATGCCATGGCCAACTACGGCTGCATCACGCTCGGCCAGAGCGTGGTGATCCTGGCCCCGGAGCATATGCGCATCGTCGCGGCGGCGGGCTGGAGCCGGGAGGACGCCCAGGCTTTTCTCTTCACCCACGCCAAACGCTCGGTTGAGGGGATGAAGAGCGTCGGCAAGTACCGCGACCGCGACTACCACAGGCAGCATGTCACCGAGGCCCACCCCTTGACGCAGGCCGGCCACGTCCACCGGGGCCTCTCCCCCGACGATATCCTGATCACGCTCGGCGGCGGCGACGCTGGGGGTCACTCGTGCTTCATCCCGTCGTGGAGTCGAGACCGCTCCTCGATCCTGCAACACAAACCGATCGGCGTGTGTATCGACTGCGAATAGATGCGGAACAGGAGGACCCGAGCCCGATGCGACTCTACGATCCGACGTCATCGAAGACCCAACGACATTTGTTGCGCGCGCCGGCCCTCGGAGACCTGCAAGGCAAGACCATCGGCATCCTCGAAAACGGCAAGCTGAACGCGGAGCTGATGCTGCGCGAGGTGGCCGTGCTGTTCGAGGCGCGGCAGGGCTGCACGGTTCGTGCTGTGTACTCGAAGTCAAACGCCAGCGCGCCAGCACCGGCCGAGACCTTGGCTAAGGCGGTGCGAGAGGTGGACTTCCTGATCACCGGGCTTGGGGATTGAGGCTCCTGTTCAACGTGCAGTCTGCACGATGGCATCAGTTTCGAGCAACTCGGCAAGCGCGCGGTGGTGCTGTGCACCGAACCCTTTGAGGTGACGGCGAAAGCCATCGCCCGCGTTCTGGGTCTGCCCTCCTATCCCTTTCTGTTGGTCGAGCACCCGATCGGCAGTTGCACTCAGCCGCAGTTGAAGGCGCGAGCCGAAATTGCGTATCAAAAGGCGCTTTCAATCCTGCTGGACGCGTGAGCGCGTAAAACCCTACGCCTTCAGCCGGTAGCCGATCTTGAAGATCCACCAGATCGTGGCCAGGCAGAGCGCCAGAAACACCAGCGTCATGCCCAGGCTCAGGACAATGCTGACATCCGAGACGCCGTGGAAACTCCACCGGAAGGCGCTGATCAGATACACCACCAGATTGAAGTATGAAACCGTCTGCCAAAGCGGCGGCAGCATGCTGATGGAATAAAACGTGCCGCCCAGGAACGTCAGCGGCGCGATCACCAGCATAGGAATGAGCTGGAGTTTTTCGAAACCATCCGCCCAGATGCCGATAATGAAACCGAACAGGCTGAACGTGATGGCGGTCAAGACCAGGAAAACGAGCATCCAGACGGGATGCGCGATCTCGTAGCTGACGAAGGCGCGCGCCGTGATCAGAACGATGGCGCCCAGGATGATCGACTTCGTGGCAGCCGCGCCAACAAAGCCCAGCACGATCTCGAAAGCGGAAATCGGCGCCGACAGCAGCTCGTAGATCGTGCCAACGAAGCGCGGCATGTAGATGCCGAACGAGGCATTCGAAATGCTTTCCGTCAGCAGCATCAGCA
>JBKJYG010000281.1:0-2505 GCA_046715905.1 Hyphomicrobiaceae bacterium
GTAGAGCGCGGCTCTTATCGACGGGCTCGAAAATAGAATGCCGAGAAGCGCGTTTCCGGCGAAACCTCCAGCCCAACCTGCCAAGAGTGCATTGCCAAAGTTCTGCTTCATGCGCAGATCTTCCGGGTCCAGGCTTGCTGAGAGCGCCGTCGAGCCGACAAGGTCGGAGAACAGCACCGTGATTTGCCGGCGCTCGGCGGATTCGAGCGGGCCCAGCGTGACAGGTGTGGCGCATGCAGAACCCGCCGCAGGTGCGCTTCTATCGTTATCTCTGCCTTCGGCAATCCAGCGGAGAATTTTGCGGCGATCGCCGAGAACAACGCCGATATGCGCGAGGTCCTGGTCCGTCAAATCGGGGAGAACGCTCAGATCGATGCGGTTCTCAGCAAAACACTGAGCGTACTCTGACACGCCCCGCTGCATGAGCCAGTCGGCCATCTGCTGCTGTTGCATGGTCGCCATCGACAGCCTCGCCGTCGCTGCACCAAATATCGGACCTGCACGCCGGGGAGTTTACCCCTGCTCCCGCACGAATGCACGTCCTTCATAGCGCAAACGGGCCCGCCTTGGTGGGGAATTCATGACCAGGGGATGCCACTCCCTAAAGGCGACAAGCCTCTACGCGTAGGCAATAATTTGCCCAGTGACCGTATCGACGCCACCGCTGATCAGGTCCGCAGCGTTCTCATTTACCCACTTGGCTGCAACCTGATTTGAGAGCACTGCCGAGGCTTCGTCGCTAAATAAACTCAGGGACGCGATTGAATCGTCGCCTCCCCTCACCACGTAGTAAGCCCTAAAGCCGCTCAACGAACTCATCATGTCCACCGCTCGGGGAATACGTTTCACGAGCTCATCCATGTTCTTGGGATCGATACGGTAACGGCGAACACTTGCGAACATTGCGTCCTCCCAACGTTATCCTGTTGCTTGTCCCGGAACGTTCTCTCGGACGGAAGCAATGCTCTTCTCCCGCAATGTGATCACTAACTGTACCGCTCGTGTTCAATCACATAACCTTTTCCAAGACGGCACTCATTTCGTCCTGTGAAAAAGCGCGCAGCGTTTCTGTCCGGATATTGCCGGATTTGCCAAGGCTCAGCCCGAGCGCAGTGACAGACATTTCATCCGGTGCCTCTATCGTCGTGACGATATCGTACCGGCCAAGGGTCCAGTAAATATCCTTCACGCTGATCCCGAACATCTTCGCCAAATCCTTAAACGCGTCGGCTCGCCGGGTTGTGTCCTTGACACTGCGGATGCCGTGTTCGGTGAAGTTCGCAAGCACTATATATGTTGCCATGACAGTTCACCTTGGCAGCGCCGCCCGTCGCCGGAAATTCAAATCATACTCCGAAATAAGCACCAAAGGTAGGGCCGGGCGATGATCTGCGAATTGAATGAGCAGATGAGACGAAAAGAAATCAAGGCCGCATCAACAAAGGATTACCGGCAACCCTGGATGTAATGTTCAAGCTGTTCGATCGTGAACCGCTGATCGGCAATGATGCTTTTGACCATATCGCCAATCGAAACTATGCCAACGAGTTTCTCGTGTTCGAGAACCGGGAGATGGCGCACAGCCTTCACGGTCATGACGGCCAAGCATTCCTCCACAGTCTGATCAAGTCGCGCGCAGATGACTCTCGCCGACATGATCTCCCGGACCGTGGTCCCTGGGGACGTTCGTCCTTTCAACACGATCTTTCGGGCGTAATCCCGTTCTGTGATGATGCCGACGAGATTACCGCCGTCCAGAACGACCAGTGCCCCGATCTGGCGCTCCGCCATGATCCTGATCGCGTCGAGCACGGACGCGTCCGGATGAATATGGTGAACGTCGCAGCCCTTCTCATCGAGCACATGTCTTACAGTGGGCATCCGACACCATCCTTCATCATCCCGGCGGCGTGTGCGCGGCCACGCCGATTGGTGCGTGTCTTCTGCGGTAGGCATGTTGCTTAGAGCCCCCAGCCGGTGACCGGGAGCACCTGACCCGTTATTCCGGCTGAGGCATCGGAAGCCAGAAAGACCGTGGCTCGCGCGATGTCTTCGCGCCTAGTCCAGAGTTTGAGGTCTTTTGGTTTCATGGCGGCGATATTCGCTTCAGTATCCACCAAGCCCGGCGCCACGGCATTGACCCGAATGCCCGCGTCGCAGCCCTCGAGCGCTAGAGTTCGCGTCAGCGCCTCGATCCCGGCTTTTGCGCAATTGTAGGCCGCCATGCTGGCTTGCGGAAGTCCGGCGCGGGCAAAGTTGATGATGGTCCCGCCGCCGGACGCCTGCATGGGCTTGAAGACTGCGCGCGAGCACAAGAAAGAGGTCAGTAGATTGTTGCCCATCTCGTGCTGCCAATCGTCCAGACTGTGCTCGACGGCAGACTTGTAGCGGGTCAGGCCGCCGGCCAGGTTCACCAGAATGTCGGTCCTGCCGTATTCCCTCATCATCAGATCAACCGCCGCCGCCACCGCACCCTCATCGGTCAGATCTGCAGCCACTGCGAGT
>JBKJYG010000282.1:0-7486 GCA_046715905.1 Hyphomicrobiaceae bacterium
GAGCTGGATCATGGCCGACCTTCCCCAGACGATGACGGCCATCCTCATCGAGGGTAAAGGCGGCCCCGAGGTGCTGAAGGCCGCCGTCCATCCGGTGCCTGCGCCCGGCCCCGGGCAAATTCTGATCCGGGTTGCAGCCGCCGGCGTCAACCGCCCCGACGTGCAGCAGCGGATCGGCGCCTACCCACCCCCCGCCGGGCATTCGCCTTTGCCGGGTCTGGAGGTTGCCGGCGAGGTGGCAGTGGTCGGTCCCGCGGTGACGCGCTGGTTAGTCGGCGACAAGGTTTGCGCCCTGGTCAACGGCGGCGGCTATGCGCAGTTCTGCATCGCCGAGGACTCGCAGACCCTGGCCGTCCCCGCGAACCTCGATCTGGTGCACGCCGGGGCTCTCCCCGAGACGGTGTTCACGGTTTGGAACAATGTGTTCGAGCGCGGGGGCTTGGTCGCCGGCGAATGGCTGATGGTGCATGGAGGCTCGAGCGGCATCGGCACAACCGCCATTCAGCTCGGCAAAGCCTTCGGCTGCCAGGTTATCGCCACCGCTGGCTCGGATTTGAAGGTCAAGGCCTGCCGTGACCTGGGCGCAGATGTGGCCGTCAACTACCGGACCGATGATTTCGTCAAAGCGGCGCGCGAGGCAACCGGCGGCCGTGGTGTCAACGTCACCCTCGACATGGTTGGCGGGGATTATGCGGACCGCAACATCGTAGCGGCGGCGGAGGACGGCCGCATCGTGCAGATCGCGACCCTGGGAGGGGCCGATGTGAAGATCAACCTGGCCCGCCTGATGGTCAAGCGCGTGACGATCACGGGTTCGACCTTGCGGCCCCGCACGCGCGAGGTCAAAGCCCGGTTCGCACGCGCCATCGAGGCCAAGATCTGGCCACTGATCGAAGCCGGAGTGGTCAAGGTGGTGCTGGATTCCACCTTCCCCCTGGCGGATGCCGCGGAAGCCCATCGTCGCATGGAGACGAGCGAACACATCGGCAAGATCGTGCTGCTGACCTGAGTCGAACGCCGCTATTCGGCAGCCTGGGGGAGGGTTCTCAGACCTGTCGTCCCGCCCGGAGCCGGCAAGGCCCGCCGCCCGGAACTTTGCGGTTCGTCAACCTCGCCGACCAGCCGGCCGAAAATCCGCCAGATGAAATTGGCGACGTCCTCCATGACCACGAACACCGCGGGCACGAAGACCAGCGACAGCACCGTCGAGGAAACCAGCCCGCCGATGACGGCCACGGCCATGGGCGCCCGAAATTCTCCGCCCGAGCCCGTGCCGAGCGCCGAGGGCAGCATGCCGCCGACCATGGCAATAGTCGTCATGATGATGGGCCGCGCGCGCTTGCGGCCGGCATCGACAATCGCTTCATGCCGCGCGACGCCACGGCGGATTTCCTCGATGGCGAAGTCAACCAGCATGATCGCATTCTTGGTCACGATCCCCATCAGCATCAGAATGCCGATTACGACGGGCAAGCTGACCGGCATGCCCGTGATGGCCAGCGCGACGATGGCGCCTCCAATCGAAAGCGGCAGCGAGAACAGGATCGTCACGGGGTGCAGGAACGAGCGGAACAGCAGCACCAGCACGGCAAAGACCATCATCAGCCCGGAGGCCATGGCCTTTCCAAATCCCGCGAAAATTTCGCCCATGATCTCCGCGTCGCCAAACTGGCGGATCTCGACGCCGGCCGGCAGATTCTTGGCCGCGGGCAGCTTCAGGACTTCCGCGATCGCCTGACCTAGAGGGGTATCTCCGACCAGATCGGCGCCGATCAAGACCCGGCGCGTCCGGTCGTATCGATCAATCGAGGGGGGACCTTGGCTCATCGAGAACGTCGCCACCGATGAGAGCGGCACCGTTTGACCAGCCGCCGTCGCTACCTTGAGCGCCTCGAGCAGGGCACGATCGCCGCGCGCCTTTTCGTCGAGCTGCACGCGGATCGGTATTTGCCGGTCGCCATCATCGAACTTGGCAAGGTTTGCACCCGCATCGCCGATCGTGGCGATGCGCACGGCCTCCGAGATGGCGTCAGTCGACACGCCAAGCTCTGCGGCAAGATCGGCGCGGGGGGTGACGATCAGCTCTGGCCGATCGAGCTCGGCCGTGGAGACGACGTTGTCGAGCAACGGTCGCCCGCTCGGCCCCGTCACGCGACGAGCTTCACTGGTGAGCGCAGCCGCGACCTTGTTGATGGCCGCCCCATCCCGTCCGGCGACCACCAGGGAGAACTGGCGCTGACCGTTATCCTGGAGAAACCAGAACCGCATGTCAGGCAGCGCCAAGAGCTCCCGGCTGATCGCCTCCTTCACCTCGGTTTGGCTCAGGCTGCGTTTATCTTTCGGCACCATGTTGATGATCAGGGTGGACTTGCGCACCTCGGCGCCGGAACCCAGCAGATTGCCGCCGTTGACAAACACCGTGGTCACCTCCGGCTTGGCCCGGATGATACGTGTCACCTGCTCGGTGACGCGACGCGAATCATCGAGCCGCGAGCCGGGCGGCAGTTCGAGACCAAGCAGCATCCGGCCAGAATCCTCGGCCGGCAGGAATCCCGCAGGCAGCAGGTAGAACGACCCGATCGAGCCCGCGAAAATGACCAGTCCGAGCGCGACCGTCTTGAAGCGATGCAGGACGGACCAGCGCACCATTCGCGTATAGCCGCGCATGACCCGGCCTTCGGTCTCGACGTGTTGCGTGTCGCGCATGAAATAGGCGGCCAGCATCGGCGTAATCAGGCGTGCAACGAGAAGCGAAACCAGCACAGCCGCCGCGACCACCAGGCCAAACTGTTTGAAATATTGCCCGGCAATGCCGCCCATGAAGCTAACGGGCACGAACACGGCGACAATGGTGGCCGTGATGGCAATGACGGCAAGGCCGATCTCATCAGCGCCTTCCAGCGCCGCGCGATAAGGCGATTTCCCCATCCGCATGTGACGGACGATGTTCTCGATCTCGACAATGGCATCATCGACCAGAATGCCGGTGACAATGGTAATGGCCAGCAAGCTGACGAGATTGAGTGAAAACCCCATCGCATCCATGGCCCAGAACGCGGGCAGGATGGAAAGGGGCAGCGCGATCGCGGCGATCAGTGTGGCACGCCAGTCGCGCAGGAATACGATGATGACGAGGATGGCGAGAAGGGCGCCCTCGAGCATCGTCTTCATGGTGGAATCGTAAGAGCCTTGGGTATAGCCGGTGGTGGTGTCGACCATCGTCAACTCCACGTCGGGATTGGCCGCGCGGACTTTAGCCAGCACGTTCTCGACCTCGCGATGCACCACCGTGTCGCTCGCACCCTTGCCGCGCGAGATCGCGAACGCCACGATCGGCTGGCCGTCGAGGCTCGAGAACGTGCGGCGCTCCGCGAAGGTGTCGGTCACGCTTCCAAGCTGGTCCAGTCGAACTTTGCGGCCGCGAGGTAGGGCTATCGATGTGGCGGCGAGCTCCATCACGGTGGGCTTGCCCGCCAGCGTCCGGATGGCCTGTTCCCGCCCCGCAATTTCGACGCGTCCCCCCGCAAGATCGATATTGGTGGCGCGCAGTTGCCGGTTCACGTCGCCGGCCGTGACGCCGTAGGCGAGAAGCCGGTCCGGATCAAGTGCCACGCGGATCTCGCGCTCGACGCCGCCGATGCGTTGGATTTGCGACACGCCCTTGACGCCTTGGACGGCGCGCACGACCACGTCATCGACAAACCAGGAGAGTTTCTCAATCGTCTTTGCCGGCGCCTTGGCCGCATAGGTCAGGATTGGCAGCCCTTCGATTTCAAGCCGCTGCACGATGGGCTCATCGATGCTGCGCGGCAGGTCGGCCCGGACGCGCGCGATGGCATCCTTGACGTCGTTGAGCGCGCGGTCCTGGTTGGTCTCCAGCCGGAATTCGATGGTCAAGATGGATGAGCCCTCGGTCACCGTCGAGGTCTGGTGCTTGACGCCGGAGACGCCGGCAATCGCATCCTCGATCTTACGCGTGACCTGGGTTTCCAATTCCGCGGGCGCCGCACCCGATTGGGTGACCGTCACCTTGACGATCGGCACGTCAATATTGGGAAAGCGCGTGACGGGCAGCTGCATGAAGCTGAAGTAGCCCAGCGACATAAGGATCAGGAAGAGAACGATCGGAGGAATGGGGTTCCTGATCGACCAGGCTGAAATATTCCAATTCATAGGTGTGCTCCTTCAACCCGCTACGCGCAGAGCGGTGGGCTCCAGCATGGGCCGGATGACATCACCGTCGCGCAGGAAGGTGCCGGACCGGGTCACCACGAAATCGCCTTCCGTCAAACCCTGGACCACTTCGACAAGGTTTCCGTCCTCGAGCCCAAGCGTCACGCGGCGCGTCGCAACCGTGCCGCCCGATGCAAGCTGCACGCTGGCGCCTTCGGCCCCGTAGAGGACCGCCGAGGCTGGAACGGCAAGCCCGCGGCTTCTGCCCGTCTCGATGTGCCCGCGGGCAAACGCACCCACGTGAAGCGTCGAATCATTACCCAGGAAAATGCGGATCCGGCCGAGGCGGGTCGCCTTGTCGACTTCGGGAGAGACCAGCCGAACCTTGCCCGTCACGGGCGCAGAGCCGGCGGCTTCGACCTTGACCGATTGACCCTGTTTGATCTTTGGCAGCCGCATTTCGGTCACCTCGGCGTCAAGTTCGATTTCGCCTTTGGCGATGATGCGGAACAAGGCGTCGGCCGCGCCGGCCGCGTAGCCGCCAATCCGGGCCATCCGCCGGCTGACGGTGCCATCAGCCGGAGCACGGATTTCGGTCCGGCTGTGCCGCCAAGACAGTTCTCGGCCTTGCGCCTCGACTTGCGCCCGTTCTGCTTCGGCCACCTTCAAGCCGTCCCGGGCCGTTTCGAGCGCGGCGGCAGCGATGCGATTGGCGGACTCGCGCTGATCCATAAGGCTTTCGGAAATATAGCCGGACTGCTTGAGCGGCATGCCGCGGTTATAGGCATTGCGAGCCTCGACGAGGCGCGCGTCGGCTGAGGCGATGGTGCTTTGCGCCTGGGCAATGGCGGCGGTCGCCCGCTGCAGGTTGGCCGCATTCTGAGCAAGTTGGGCTTCCAGCGTGTCGGAGACGAGACGCGCCAGAACTTGACCCTTCGTCACCCGATCGCCCTCGTCGGCCAGCACTTCCACAATGCGCAGCCCCTCGATTTCTGGACCGACAAGGATCTCCTCTCGCGCGACCAGAGAGCCGGTGACCAGCACCGACTCGGTAAAATCGCGAGGCGCGATGCGCGTGACGGAGACGGCAATCGGAGCAGGACCGACGCGGGCAGCAACAGGCCGCGGCTGGCTGGACAGGAGGGAGGTTGGGAGATGGCCGGTGGCGGCCAGTGCCACTCCGGCCAGCAGCATGCTACCAGCGGCGCCCAAAATCCATTTCTTGTTCATGACGAAGCGCCTTCCATGTGCGGCAGTGCGGTTTGTGGGCTGACGTGATCGGTCGGTCGCAGCATGGATCCGATCAGGGCCGTTACGGCTGGGAGGACTGTTGCACCATCGAACGAGGGATCGACGGCGCGCCGCCAGAAGAGGCCGTCGCCGATTGTCAGGAAGACCTGCACCAGCAGCGGAATCTCGAGCACGGGGTCGATCCGTCTTTCATCCTTGAGCCGTTGAAACAGCTTGCGAAAGCTCTCGGTTACAAACGTGTCGACGGACCGATAGATCTCGCCCACACGTGGGTTGCGCGTTGATTCGACCCCGATCTCGATGCACATCAGCCGCTTATGGGACGGCTCCTCGATGAAGTACTGCTCGCCGACCATCGCCAGCGCTTTGAGGAAATCAGGCGCTGTGGCCAGAACGTCCAGGCGCTGCGCGAAATCGGCCCGATCGCGCTCGGCAAGCCCTGCGATCAAGGCCTCTTTGCTCTCGAAATAGAGGTAAAAAGCGCCAGGGCTGACCTCAGCCTCCCGGCAGATGTCCTGCATGGTGGTCCGGTGAAACCCGGCTCGCGCGAAGCAGTGCTCGGCGGCATCGAGGATATGTCCGCGTCGGGCACGCTGCGTGTCGGGTTTGAGGCGGGGCATCGGGAATCCTCCGTGACTTGACCTGCTCCGATCGCGTCACTTAACGATTAAAACGAATATTCGTTCTTTTTGTGGCGAAGGTTGCAGATTGTCAATAGTCCGTTCGTCGCGGCAGCATCGCCTGTCGACAGGCCCGTCGCCGCCGACCGGATGTCGTCGGTGCTGGTTAACCGAGGATCGGAGCCATCGTCAGAGTGGCAAGCTCAGCTTTTGCGCCAGTCGGAGCGGGCTTTTAAAATGAGCTGAGCTCCCAGGATGACGATGGCGAGCCGCATCAGATGGTGCAGCGCGACATAGGCCACATCGAGCCCGAGCACGAACGCGAGCAAATTGAGTTCGGTCTGTCCCCCGGGCGCAAATGCCAGCAACACCGAAATGGGATCAAACCCCGTGGCTTGCGACACGAAATGCGCCACCACGGCGGTGATCAGCAGCAAAAACAGGGCGTAGGCGATGCCCCAAATCATGGTGTTGCTGAACTCTCGCAGGGTCAAACCGCGGAATTGGCTGCCCAGCAGCGCGCCGACACTGATCTGTGCAATGACAAGGATTTCCAGTGGCACTCGGGCCGTGGTCAAACCACAGGCATGGGCGAACCCGCTGACGAGCATGGGGCCAACGATCGGGGCGCCAGCAAGGCCCAGCCGACGTGCGCCGAGCCAGCCGCCCAGGCCCATGGCGAGCAGGATAAGGGCCGCCTCCAACGTAATCTCGTGCAATCGGAGACGGCTTGCGAAGGCTTGCCCCACGGCCAGCCCGTCGTGCCACTGCAGCCAAAGCGGCAGCGCGAACACGATGGTCAGGATGCGGCTCGCCTGCACCAGAATGACGGCTCGCTGATCGGCGCCCGCGTCCTCGGCCATGGCCGTCATATCGGTCAGCCCGCCCGGCACGGCCGAGAAGAAGGCGGTCGCCCGATCGAAACGCGCAAACCGCTCGTAGAACAGCATGCCAAGACCGATGATGCCCAGCATGAACGGGATCAGGATCAGCAAGCTCAGCCCCATGCCGCCGATGCGGCCGAGCAGCGCCGGCGAGAACGCCGATCCGATGGCCACGCCCAGCACAACCCGCATCGGGATAGCCAGCGCCTTCGGCCTCTGAATTGGCGCGCCGGCGACCGAGGCCACCAGACAGAAGCTCAAGGCCCCCAGGAACCAGGGTAGCAGCCACTCGAGGAAAACGAAGCTGACGGAGCCGGCCGCGCCGATCAGCCAAGCCAGCACGTAGGGCGCAAGATTGCGGGCCGAAGCGTCGTGATCCGATTGCGTATCGCCTGCCATCGAGCACTATCCCCCGGCCCACCGCCGCCGTCCGCCTTGCGCGCTGCAATATCACCCGCCCTCGCCGGTCGTTACGGCCGCTCTTAATCCCATACGATCGTGCCCACCACCGACGCCGAAAGCAAGGTCGCCAGGATGCCGACGAGCATGGCCTTAGGC
>JBKJYG010000283.1:0-2900 GCA_046715905.1 Hyphomicrobiaceae bacterium
TGGCGGGATGCGGCCGCACAAGGACTGGCTGCAGCCCGATCCCTCGCTCTGCTATGGCCTGACGGAGTCGCTGCGCATTCTCGAAGTGTCCGACGCCATGGGTTGGTCCCGCCGTCGCACCGTCCCGCATGGCGGACGCCAGCTCGGGCTCAACATGGCCGCGGGTTTGCAGCTCGGCGGCGCCGAAAGCTATCCCGGCGTGTTCCAGCCCTACGGCGGCTTTGCCGACGAGATTCCGATCGTTGAGGGCTACACGACGCTGCCCGATGTACCGGGCATCGGCATGGAGCTGCGCACCCGGTTGTTCGCCGATCTGCGTCAGCGGCTCGAGTTGGCGTGATGCTGCAACTTCGCGCGCCGGTCTGCGTTGCGGGTTGAATGATCGCGGTGCGGTGGTTCATGATACGGTGGCGGACGGCGGTGGTGATCGTGCTGGCCGGGGTGGCTTGGGCGCCGCCGGCCTCGGCGCAATCGTGCACGGCCGATGTGCAATGTCCCGGAAGCGGTCGCCAGCGCATCGATTGCGCGGGCGACATGCTGATCGTGCGCCGCAGCATTTGCGCGGGTCAGTGCCGGGAGATCGAGGAACGCCGGGAATCCTGCGGCGGATTGGGGCGATGCAACTCGGTGACGGGCACCTGCGATCGCCGCGACGGAGGACCGTTGCCTGTGCCGCTTGCCGCCTGCTCGGCGTGCTCGTGCCGGGGCAACGTCCTGACCTTTGCGACCGGTCGCGTTTCACCTCGCACGGGGGCCTGCGTCCGGACCGTCGTGCGATGCAAGTACGGCTGCTCATGCGATCCCGAGCCCCAGTGCGCACGACGACGTTGATGTTGCCCTGCCTCTGGCGTGAAGTTGCAGTTCACTTGCGGGAACTCGCGTGACGGTCCAGTTTTTTTATCCTGACGTGGAAGATATGCCGGTGCCCGCGGGTCACCGGTTTCCTGCTGCCAAATATCGCCTGCTGCGTGAGCTGATCGAAAACGAACGGCTGCTCGACGACTCCTCCCTCCAAGCCTCTGAACCGGCGGGACGTGAAGATCTGCTGCGGGCGCACGACACCTCATATGTCGAAGCGGTATTTGACGGGACGCTCGATCCCGCGATCGTGCGCCGCATTGGATTGCCGTGGAGTTCCACCCTCGTGCGGAGATCACAGGCGACGGTTGGCGGCGCGATGATGGCGGCACGATCGGCGCTGCAAACCGGTGTATCGGGTCAACTTGCGGGCGGTACGCATCACGCGCATCGCTCGTTCGGGTCAGGATTTTGCGTCTTCAATGACCTGGCCGTCACAGCGCTGACACTGCTAGAGCAGGGCTCCGTCAGCAGAGTTGCCATTCTTGACCTCGACGTGCATCAGGGGGACGGCACGGCGGCGATCTTGTCCGGCAACCCGCAGACGTTTGTGGTCAGTCTGCACGGGGCAAAGAATTTCCCATTCCGCCGTGTGCCCTCCGATCTCGACGTCGACCTTGCCGACGGCACGGAGGATGCTGCCTATCTCGAGGCCGTGGCCGACGTGCTGCCCGCCATCGCCAGTTTCCGGCCCGGCATCCTCCTGTATCTGTCGGGGGTCGATACCCTGCGGCAAGACCGGCTTGGCCGCCTCGCGCTGACGCACGACGGACTGCTGGCACGCGATCGGCTGGTTTTCGATTTCTGCCGACGGCGCCACCTGCCGGTCTCGATTGCAATCGGCGGCGGCTATGGCGACCCGATTGGAGAAAGCGTGCGCGCCTACGCCAATACGTTCGCCACGGCCCGCAGCGTGTTCGGAT
The DNA here is from genome assembly GCA_046715905.1 of Hyphomicrobiaceae bacterium. GTDB lineage: Bacteria > Pseudomonadota > Alphaproteobacteria > Rhizobiales > Hyphomicrobiaceae. The sequence continues at coordinate 1,782 of JBKJYG010000283.1, forward strand.
TTTGAGCCGCGCGGTCGATCAATGCTTGGCCGATGCCTTGCGCTCGCCTTCGTAGATCCGCCGGCCGAGCGCGTGCCGGTGCACCTCCGAGGGTCCATCGTAGATGCGGAACGCACGGACATCGCGGAAAATCCGCTCGACGACCGTATCGGTGGTAATCCCCAGGCCGCCCAGGATTTGCAACGAGCGGTCCACCGTGCGGAAGATCGCTTCCGAGCAGATGACCTTGGCCATCGAGCTTTCCGACGAGGCGCGCTGCCCCTGGTCCAGCAGCCATGCGGTATGCCAGATCGCGAGGCGGCTCGTGTGGATGTCCAGGGCGTTGTCGGCCAGCATGAAGGATACGCCCTGATGCTCGCCCAGAGCTTTGCCGAACGATTGGCGGCGTCGGGCATACTCCGTCGCGATGTCATGGGCCCGGATGGCGGAGCCCAGCCATCGCATGCAGTGCGTCAGGCGCGCCGGCGCGAGCCGCACCTGCGCATAGCGGAAACCTTTTCCGGCTTCTCCCAGGATATCGTCGCCCGAAACGCGCAAGTTCTCGATATCGATGACCGCGTGACCGCCCATGAAACTCGAGTCCATGGTGCCGAGCACGCGGGTAATCTTGAAGGCCGGGTTCGGCAACTCGGTGAGGAACATCGTGCAGTCGCCGGGCGCCTCGCCGGTGCGCGCCATGATGATGGCGAAGGCGGCACCTTCCGCTCCCGTGATCAGCCACTTGCGCCCGTTGATGATGTAGCCGTTGCCGTCCGGCTTCGCGGTCGTCTTCAGCAGCACGGGATCAGCGCCGGCGCCGCCGTCGGGTTCCGTCATGGCGAAGCAGGAGCGCGCCTCGCCGGTCGCCAAGCGTCGCAGATACTTCTCTTTCTGGGCCGGCGTTGCCACCTTCTCCATCAGATGAATGTTGCCCTCGTCCGGGGCATGGAAATGCAGCGCAATCGGTCCCAGGATGGAATACCCCGCAGCCTCGAACACGACGGCTTGCTGGAACACCGAAAAGCCCTGACCGCCGTACGCCTTGGGCGAATTGATGCCGAGCAATCCCGCGGATTTGGCAGTCGCATTGAGATCTCGGCGCAGATCCTCGGGAATCCCGTGATGTCCCCATCGTGGGTC
>JBKJYG010000284.1:0-3109 GCA_046715905.1 Hyphomicrobiaceae bacterium
GCGCATGGGCTTGTGACGTGGCAGCACTCATAACAGTAAACGCCAACAGCAATGGTCCCAGGCAAGACTTGAATTGATAACTGAACCAAGGCATGGGCCGCTCCAACAGTTAAATTAACCGCGGTCAATTTACCTCAGGTTGGCTCGCTGACCAAACCTCAATCGCGGGCTTCACGCCGGTCTGATCGGGCGTGATCACCGGGGCCGTGCGCAATGCTCATCAATCGGAGGCTCGCGAGTCCATCCCTTCCTTCCCGCGCGACATGGCGGCAATTCCCGTCCGGGACACTTCGACGAGCCCCATCTCCTTCATGATCGAGATGAATTGCTCGAGTTTGGACGAGCGTCCCGTGATCTCGAAGACGAAGTGGTCGGTGGAAGCGTCAATGACATTGGCGCGGAAAATCTCGGCAAGCCGTAACGCCTCGACCCGCTTCTCGCCGCGTCCCGCGACCTTGACCAGCGCCAACTCGCGCTCCAGCGGATCTCCGAGCACCGTCAGATCCACGACGGAATGGACGGGAATCATGCGATCAAGCTGATTGATGATCTGCTCGAGCACCATCGGCGTGCCCGTGGTGACAATCGTAAATCGCGACAGATGCGTCTCGTGCTCTGTCTCGGACACTGTCAGGCTTTCGACGTTGTAGCCGCGTCCCGAGAACAGTCCGGCAATGCGCGACAACACACCGGGTTCATTGTCGACGAGGATCGACAGCGTGTGCGCAACGAGGGGTTGCTTGGTCGGGTCGAGAAAGTACGCCGATCCCGTGGCTTTTTGTGACATGATGGTTCCCGGCGTGACTGATCTCAGTCTGAAAGCTTTGGCTGATGGTAGGTCTCAACGGCGGTCCAGCCCTCCTCATAGTGCGGCACGACCCAGGGTTCCGCCAAGGCCTGCTGGCGCCAGGCCACGAAGGCTGGATGCGTCAGAACCGCATCCATGTAGCGGCGCGTCTGGGGCGAGACGCGGATCTGATAGGTGTCGAGGCGTGTGACGACGGGCGCGAACATTGCATCGACGGCGCAAAACGCGCCGTAGAGGAAGGGCCCCGCGTGGCTTGACCGCTCTCCAAAATGCACGCGCGCCTCCGACCACAGCCCTTCAAGCCGCCGGACATTGTTCGCCACGTCGGAGCTCAAGTCCTTCGCGGCGAAGCGCTTGCCAAGGTTCATCGGACAGGCTTGGCGAAGGGCTTGGAAGCCCGCATGCATCTCGCTGGACGCCGCGCGGGCATGGGCACGCGCCTTCTGATCCGCCGGCCACACGCCCCTGCCCGGAAAACGTTCGTGCAGATACTCCAGAATGGCCAAACTTTCCCAGATCTTGATCTCGCCATCGACAAGACACGGGACCTTGCCGGTCGGCGACACATCGAGCATCCGCGCCTTGCTGTCGGGCAAGTACATGGGGATGACGCTCTGCTCGAAGGGGATATCGAGGGCGGTCATGAGCATCCACGGCCGCAGCGACCAGGAGGAATGCAGTTGGTTGGCGATGAAGAGGTGCATCTGTCACCTGTTGCTGTCGCTTGGCGCGAAGAGAGGCGTGAGAAAGGTCTCGCTAGCCGAATTCCGACGTGATCGTCCAGCCTTTACACGAGATTGAACCGCTTCGACGACGTAGCCCGGAGCGGACCCTTCAGGTCATGATGGGAGTGAGATCAAATCTCATGGCCGTGACCACCGCTTCTCATACCAGCGCCTTGCCTTCCCGACCGATGGCGCGGCTCACCTCCTCCTCGCTCACATCTTCACCCAAGAGCATTTCGTTATGCGCCTTGCCGGACGGGATCATCGGATAACAGTTGGTGAGCGACGACACGCGACAATCAAAGATCACGGGCCGATCTTTGATCGCCAGCATCTCTCCGATCGCATCGTCCAGAGCGGCCGGCTTGTCGCATCTGAATCCCACGCCGCCGTAGGCGTCAGCAAGCTTCACGAAGTCCGGCATCGATTCGGTGTAGCTCTCGGAGTAGCGATTGCCATGCAGCAATTGCTGCCACTGCCGCACCATGCCCATGTACTGATTGTTGAGAATGAAGATCTTGACCGGCAACCGGTACTGCACCGCCGTCGACATCTCCTGGATGTTCATCAGGATCGACGCATCGCCCGCGATATCAATGACCAGCGATTTCGGGTGTGCGATCTGGGCGCCAATGGCCGCCGGCAGTCCATAGCCCATGGTGCCAAGGCCGCCTGACGTCATCCATCGGTTCGGCTCCTCGAACTTGAAAAACTGGGCGGCCCACATTTGATGCTGGCCGACCTCGGTGGTGATGTAGACGTCCTTGTCTTTGGTCAACTCGTACAGGCGTTCGACCGCATATTGCGGCATGATCACGTCAGGCAAACGCTTGTACTTGAGACAGTTCCGCGCCCGCCAGCCATCGATCTGCTTCCACCACGTTCGAAGCGCGGCCTTGTCGGGTGACCCGGTCTTGGCTTTCCAGAGCCGCAACAGATCCTCAAGCACGTAAGCACAATCGCCGATGATGGGGAGCTGGACCCGGACGTTCTTGTTGATGGAGGACGGATCGATATCGATGTGAATCTTCGTCGCGTCGGGTGCAAAGGCGTCGAGCCGGCCCGTGATGCGGTCATCGAACCGCGCTCCAACATTGATCATCACGTCGCAGCCGTGCATGGTCATGTTGGCCTCATAGGTGCCATGCATGCCCAGCATCCCGAGCCACTGCCGGTCGGAGGCCGGGTAGGCGCCGAGGCCCATCAGCGTCGACGTAATCGGAAAGCCGGTGATGCGCACCAGCTCCCGTAACAATTGGCTCGCCTTCGGCCCCGAGTTGATGACGCCCCCGCCGGTATAGAAGATGGGGCGTTTGGCGCCCGCCATGATCTCGACGGCCTTCTCCAAGGCTGGCTGATCGGCCTTCAGCTTCGGGCGGTAGCTCTTGTGAGCCATGGGCGCATGCGAGGGGCCGACGTAGGTGCCGGTCGCGAACTGCACGTCTTTGGGGATGTCGACGACCACGGGTCCGGGCCTGCCGCTGCGGGCAACATGAAACGCCTCGTGCAAGATGCGCGCGAGATCGTCTACGCTCTTGACCAACCAGTTGTGTTTCGTGCAGGGGCGCGTGATCCC
>JBKJYG010000285.1:0-2550 GCA_046715905.1 Hyphomicrobiaceae bacterium
AACAACCTGGCCGATGAAGCCCTCAGGCGTCCAGTTTGCCATGCCGATCATGCCACCCGGGCGGCAGACGCGGATCATCTCGCTCGCCGCCTTCGCCTGGTTGGGGGTGAACATGACGCCGAAGGTCGACACAACGGCATCGAAGCTGGCGTCGCCAAAGGGAAGCTGCTCAGCGTCAGCCACCTGGAAGGTGACCATCTGGCCCTCGGCCTCGGCTCTGGCGCGGCCACGTGCCAAAAGGGCGTCCACGTAGTCCGTCGAGGTGACGTCGCACCAGCGGCGGGCGAAGGCGAGCGTGGCGTTGCCGTTACCGGCAGCAACGTCGAGCACAGAGGAGCCAGGACGCAGATTCATGGTCTCGGCCAGGATTTCACCGACGATCTGGAGCGTTGTGCCGATGCGGGCATAGTCGACGGATGCCCACGCTGCGTTCTGCTTTGCTTTTATGGCGGTGTAATCCGGGGTTTGCATGGTTTGGGCTGTTGCAGTCATGGCTATGTCCTTTCGGTCGGCTCATCCGCGCCGGGTCGAGGGGTGATCCTTCTCCCGCCCGTAATCACACCATCGCGCCTATGGCCTCCGGTTGCTTGAAGACCGGTTCGCCAATGCCGTTAGCCTTCATGGAGATTTCGTGGGGATTTCGAAGGCTTACTGGTAAAATGCCAAAATATGGACGGTTCAGGATCAGTCATGAGAGTTGCCGAGAATTAGATGCGCTATCGTTTCGACCAATTCGAGGTGGATACAGACCGATATGAGTTGCGCCGCGACGGTCTGATTCAGCCCGTCGAGCCATTGGTGTTCGACCTGATCGTGTTCCTCGCGCGCCATCCGCGACGCATTCTCAGCCGGGAGGAGGTTGTCGAAACGGTGTGGGAGGGGCGATCTGTCTCGGACGCGACGATCTCGAGCGCCATCAAATCAGCGCGCCGCGCCTTGGGCGACAGTCCAAACTATATTCGTACCGTTCGAGGACGCGGATTCGAGTTCCAGGCCGAGGTGACATCGGATAGTCCCGATCCAGCCGTCCCGCCTGGAGCTGCCCCAAACACGACCCGGCAGCGCTCGATGGTGCACACTGCGACGACAGACCCCAAACCGGTCCTCGTCGTCCTGCCATTCACCAACCTCAGCGCTGAATCCGATGAATACTTCGCAGACGGGTTGACGGAGGATATCATCACCAATCTCGCCCGATTTCGCGACTTGCGCGTGATCGCGGGCGCGTCGTCCTTTCAATTCAAAGGACGCAGCATCGATCTCGAGGAGGTGTGCACGCGCACGCGCGCTGGCTACGTCGTCCAAGGCAGCGTACGACGTGCCGCGGGGCGCGTCCGCATCTCCGTGCAGCTCATCGAGGGCACCAGCGGCGTGCAATTGTGGGGTGACCGCTACGACCGGGACATGGTGGACATCTTTGCATTGCAGGATGAGGTGACACGAACCGTCGCCGCCACCCTCGGCGTTAAGATGCAGGACGTGGCGTTGCAACATGCGCTGAAGAAGAGCGCCATCGAACTCAGCGCCTATGATTGCCTCCTGCGGGCGCGCCGCTACACATGGATGCTCAGCGCCGAAATGCACGCCGAGGCCCGTGACCTGCTGGAGAAGGCAGTCGAACTCGATCCCCTATCGGCCGATGCTCATGCTCTCCTCGCCAACGTCTATCTCGGCGAGCACCGCTTCGAAATGAACCCGCGCCCCAACCCGATCGGTCGAGCACTGGTCCATGCCCTTGCAGCGAGGCGGCTCGATCCGCAGAACGCTTATGCCAGGTGTTGGCTGGCCATCGTCCATTTCTTTCGCGGGGAGAACGAGAGGTTCGAGGCTGAGGCCCGACTCGCCGTGGACCTCAACCCCAACGACCCCGAGACGCTCGCCGACGTCGGGCACTATTACGCTTTCATTGGGCAGTTCGAGCGCGGCGCCGAGCTTTCGCGACGCGCGCAACTGCTCAATCCCTTGCACCCGGGTTGGTACCATTTCAGCTTTGCGCGCCTGCACTACGACCAGAAGAACTACGAGCAGACCATCGCAGATGCCGAGAACGCGGGGCTTCCCCATTTCTATTGGACCCACATGCTGACGGCGGCCGCGAAAGGCCAGCTCGGGCATAGCAACGCCGCCGACGCTCTTGCCAGGATTTTCGAAGTGAAGCCGAATTTCTCGGCGCGCGTTGAACTCGAGAAATGGAATGCCGCTCCGGCCGATCTCGAACATATTATAGATGGGTTGAAAAAAGCGGGTCTGCGCACCTGACCGATCCTGACCGACCCCAAACCATATCTACATCCCCTTTCCCCTTTGTCGAGCACTGCTCACGTGTAAGGGAGACAGCATTTCACACTCCTATTGGGATCGACTTCAACGGACGAAAGTAACCCAGTCCTCTTCGTTGTCTTCGTCGGCATCGAACACCAGCGGAAGTCGACCGTCAGGACTTCGCAGCCCGGATCGATGGCAGAGATGGGTCAGAATCGACAGGTGGCAACCAATCGACGGAAGAAACAGACCGAAACCGGTCGCCGTGCCAAGCCGTTTGTTCAACGT
>JBKJYG010000286.1:0-5364 GCA_046715905.1 Hyphomicrobiaceae bacterium
GAGCTTCTTCTCGAACAGCAGGATGTACGGCGAGTCGAGCTCGGCGATCATCTTGTCGGCGTTGGTGATGAAGTACGGCGAGAGATACCCGCGATCGAACTGCATGCCTTCGACGACGTCGAGTTCCGTCTCGAGGCTCTTGGCCTCTTCAACAGTGATGACGCCCTCGTTGCCGACCCGCTGCATGGCGCTGGCGATCATGTCGCCGATCGCCTTGTCGCCGTTGGAGGAGATGGTGCCGACCTGGGCGATCTCGGCCGAATTCTTGACCTTCTTTGCCCTGCGCTGGATCTCCTCGACGACCTGTTTGACGGCCTTGTCGACGCCGCGCTTCAGGTCCATCGGATTCATGCCGGCCGCAACCGACTTCAAACCTTCGCGCACGATGGCTTGAGCCAGAACCGTGGCCGTCGTGGTGCCGTCGCCGGCCTCGTCGTTGGTCTTGGAGGCGACCTCGCGCACCATCTGCGCACCCATGTTCTCGAACTTGTCTTCAAGCTCGATTTCCTTGGCGACGGTAACACCGTCCTTGGTCGAGCGGGGGGCGCCGAAGCTCTTCTCGAGGATGACATTGCGGCCCTTGGGACCGAGTGTCACCTTCACGGCGTTGGCGAGAATGTCGACGCCGCGCATCATGCGCTCGCGGGCATCGGCTGAAAATCTTACGTCCTTGGCTGCCATTTACGGGAGTCCTGTCAAAGCGGGAATAGAGGATTAGAAAAAGGCAAGGTCGTCGGACGAGTTATTTGTCCAGCACGCCCATCACGTCGCTTTCCTTCATGATCAACAGCTCCTTGCCGTCAATCTTGACTTCGGTACCGGACCATTTTCCGAACAGGACTTTGTCGCCCTTTTTGATGTCGATCGGAATGAGCTTGCCGGCCTCGTCGCGGCCACCGGGGCCGACGGCGATCACTTCACCCTGCTGGGGCTTCTCGCCTGCCGTGTCGGGAATGATAATGCCGCCGGCAGTCTTGGTCTCGTTGTCGGCACGTTTGACAACGACGCGGTCGTGGAGAGGACGAAACTTCATTGCGAATATCGCTCCGGGATACGGGAGTTGGTTTGGTCAACTGAGTTGACGGATCAGCGCTTGTTAGCACTCAATCAAAGAGAGTGCTAACGGCGGCGCACGTTTGATACGTGGGGGGCGCTTTGAAGTCAATCCGGAAAGCGCCGCAGGGCACGAACTTAACGAACGCTTGCGCCGCTGCTACGAAAGCGAGAGAGAACCGCGCCAGGAGATTTGGCCATGCAGCCCGGAGCGCCCACCGAGAAACCGTCAAAGCAGCTTTTGCATCTGGTCTTTGGCGGTGAACTGAAATCGCTCGGCTCGACCGAATTCATCGATCCGGACCAGCTCGATGTCGTTGGCGTGTTTCCGAACTATGCGCAAGCCTACACGGCCTGGAAGGCTGCCGCCCAGCGGACGGTCGACAACGCGCACATGGCCTATTTCATCGTTCATCTGCATCGACTGCTGGATCCGGATCCGTCCTCCTGAGATCAGACGGCAAAGCCAAGTTGAGGCTAGGCCTGTCCTCAACCGGTCGTGGTCCGCAACCGACTGAAGCCTGCGTCCAGGTCCGACTTGATGTCGCCCACGTCCTCGAGACCGATGTGGATGCGCACGCACGGACCTTCGGTCTTCCAGGTCGTCGCCGTGCGATAGGCGCTTGGATCGAAGGGGAGGACAAGGCTTTCGAACCCACCCCAGGACGCGCCCATGCCGAACAACTCGAGCCCTTCGAGCATCGCCGCGACGGCGGGCTTCGGCACGGGTTTCAGCACGAAGGCGAACAGGCCCGAGGCGCCCAGGAAATCACGTTTCCAGATCGCGTGACCGGGATGGCTTTCAAGACCGGGATGAATCACGCGCGCCACTTCCGGCCGGGCTTCCAGCCACCGCGCGATCTCGAGACCTGACCGCATGTGCCGTTCGAGCCGCACTTCGATGGTACGAAGGCCGCGCAGCCCCAGGTAGCATTCCTCTGTGCCGACGCCGATACCGAGCAAATGCGCTTCGTTGACCAATTGGCCTAACGCCCGCTCGTTGGTGGTGATCGATCCCAGCATGGCGTCGGCATGCCCGACAATATATTTGGTCGCGGCCTGAATCGACACGTCGACCCCATGCTCGAAGGGCTTGAAGTAGAGCGGGCTGGCCCAGGTGTTGTCCATCAGCACCACCGCACCGGCTGCTTGGGCCGCCTTGGCGATGGCGGGAATATCCTGCACTTCGAAGGTCTGCGAGCCGGGGCTCTCCGTGAACACCACCGTGGTGTTGGACCGCAGCAGCGACGTGATGCCCGACCCGATCACCGGATCATAGTAGGTCGTCTCGACGCCGAACCGCGCCAGCACGCCGTCGCAAAACTTCCGCGCCGGGAAATACACCGCGTCAGGGACCAGGATGTGATCGCCCGCCTTGACGAAGGCCAGCACGGCATGCGTGATCGCCGATAGCCCGTTGGGTGCGAGCATGGTCCGGGCGCCGCCTTCGAGCGTGCAGATGGCCGTCTCCAGGGCCTCGGTGGTCGGCGTGCCGCGCCGGCCGTAGGTGTAGCGCTGCTGGCGCTTCTCGAAGCTTTCGAGGGTTTTGAACAGCACCGTCGAACCGCGATAAACGGGCGGATTGACGAAGCCATGGTGTGCAAAGGGATCACGCCCGGCATGCACGATCTGGGTCGAGGTATGCCGTTTCGACGGCGTGTTCTGATCCGATGACATCGGCAAGCTTCTCCAGTGATCCGACCCGGCGCACAGCGCAGCGCGCATCTAAGTCGAACCGAGGCTGCTACTCAACCTCCATCGTGCGGCCCTCGTCGCGCGGGGAGGTCAGGGCATGACGACTTCGACCTGCTGGGGCTGGCCCGACGCGACCGTGAACTCGTGCCGGAACTCGCGTCCGGAGTGCCGGGCGATCGCCACGTAGCTGCCCGCCGACAGGATGTGGCTCGGCAGCGCACCCACGCTATCGCGCACCGGCTCGCCCTGGGCCGTATGCAAGCTCCATTGCGTGTCGGCCAAGGCCTCGCCGCCGCTGCGGGTCACGAGCTTCAATGTCACCTTGGCTCCGAGATGGTTGACCGTGGCCTCGGTCAGCTTCCCGGCCTCCACCGTGACGTCGGCGCTGACGATGGCATTGGCGTCGCCCCAGGCGCTGACAAGGTGATAAATGCCGGCATTGAGCCGTATGATGCCGCCGGGCCTGGCGCCGCCCATCACCTTGACGCGGTTGTTCGACTGATCCGCCTCGCCGGCGTAAATGTCGTAGCTGACAGCCATGTCCGCGGCCTGCGAACTGCCGCCCAGCATGGCGATCACCCGCAGGCCACCCGCATTCAGCACGATGCGCTCGACGGTGGGTCCACCCTGGGCAATCTTGATTTTCCGGGTCACGTGGGCGCGCCCGAACGAGGCATTGACGATGTAGTCTCCGGGCGCCGCCCGAACCGTCGGGCTGGTTTCGCGCCAAGTCTGGATGAGCTTGAGCTTGGGCTCCTGGCCGGCGCGAACCGGTCCATCCTCCTGAAACAGCCGCCACACGAGGCCCTGGTCGATGCGCTGTCCCTCGTCGGTCAGAAAGGCCTGCAAAACGATCTCCCCCTGAAGGGAGGCCGATGGCGACTTCGCGTCCACCGCAGGCTTGGTGCCGATCGAGGGCGACGCGGGTGGGCCGGGCGGCCGCTTCACCTCGGTTCCAGGTCCGCCGGGCAAGGGACGATTGGCGGGTGGCTGCTGTGCGTTGCCTGGAGCACCCACGAGCGCAAGCAAAGCAGCTATCGCGAAATATGCAGACCTGTACCTGAGCATTCCCCCCGCCTCCCCATGATCCGGCACGTGCCCATTATCATGCTCAACCACGCCGATTTCACGGCAGTGCGAGATCGATTGCCCCGGTCTCGCCGGCTCGCACCTCGACACTGCGTTCGACACGGCGGCCCCGAGATTCAGCGCGCACGGTATAGCGGCCGACGGCCAACAATGGCTGAGCCTCCGATTGTGTCGCCAGCCAGACGACCTGCCCCGCGGCATCGCTGATTTCCCAGGCCGCTTCGGGGAGAGCCGCTCCTGACGCATCGAGCAGGCGCAGGCGGAGCGCTCCGGCCGCAGGCTCGATCGTGATGCGATCGTTGCCGCCGGGCCGGATGTCGATGTCGCGCTCGACGCGAACGTTGCCGGCGCCCAACCTGGCCTCAACGCGATAGCGTCCCGCTGACAATGTGAAGGTCGCGGGAACGCGGCTTGCAAACTCGGGTTCTCGCGGCTCCCCGCCTTGCCGTTCGACCTTGAGGCTCACCGGTTCGGACGTGTCGACGCGCGCTCCGAGCAGCCGTAACCCGATCGCCACCTGACCGGCCTCGAGGGTCAGCGTCCGTCGCTCGGTGGTGCTGCCGCGCACGGTGACCCGCTCCCGGGCCTCGGCTGCTCCGACCCGAGCCACGGCGTGATAGGTGCCGATCGGAAGACTAAACGTCGGCCGGGCCGCGGCGGAGCGCGCCACCTCGCGCCGGCCGAGCGGAGCGTCGGGATCATCCTCGTAGAGCACGAAGAGCGCGTCGGAGACGGGCGGCCCACCCGACGTCATGGCGGCCGTCAGCTCAATTTCACCGATGCTGAAGGCCGCATCGAGAACCGTCAGGGCACCCACACGGATTTCGATCAACCGCTCCAGTCTCAGCGTCCCATTGGTCAGCGCCAGCCCGTACCGCCCCGCTTCGAGGGCAATTTCAGGGGCCATGCCGCGATGAATGGCCAAGGTCTCGATCCGCTCCCCGGCAGTGGCCGGGGCGGCCGATCCGGAGGCGGCAACACTCGAGCGGGTGAAGGTAAGGACCGGCTCAGGGCCCTTGCCTTCGGTACCGGGGGAAGCCGAAGCGGCTGTTGGCAGCACGACGACGCCTGCGTTGAGGTTGATCACCACCTCGCGGCTCTCGCCTGCCGCCGCTTGAACCGTACCCCGCGCCACCACGAACCCGATCCGCGCTTCGATAACGTAACGGCCGGCCGGCACCGCGAGGAGCGGCGAAGCGCTCGAGCCTTCGAAGGCTGGCGCGCTGCCCGGAGCATCGGCCTTGGTCACGCGCCACCAGACCGGACGCGTCACGGGCTCGCCTCCCTCGATCAGCACCGCTTTCAGCCGCAGGCCCGGCGCAGACGGGGGTTTAGCGGCGATAGTCGCCTTGGCCTTGGGGGAGGGAGCCGCGGACGACCCCGGCCCTGCGGCCGGGGCCGCCAATCGCAAGGCCTCGTCCAGGGCAGCCGTCAGTTGCAGGTGCGTCTGAGCTGCGAAGTGCCGGCCCCGCGTTGCCCGGGGCAGGCACGCCATGCGCTGCGCCTCCTCACGGCTCATGCCCAGGG
>JBKJYG010000287.1:0-5290 GCA_046715905.1 Hyphomicrobiaceae bacterium
AAACGCGGGGGATCGCAGCCCTCTGTATCGGGGGCGGCGAGGCGACGGCCGTGGCCATCGAGCGCACCCTCTGAGCGGGGCTTGGACCGGCGGCACACCGCTAAGTTCGGTTCCGCGCCGGCAAGGCCGGTGAGGTCGATGATCTCAGGGGTGCCGGGTGCGTCCCTCATTGAGCGTGCAGCTTTTACGCTCCCTTTACGCGTAGGGCTCTATCTTGGCCCCGAGACGAAGTGCCCTCACACGGCACCTGGCATGATGCCCCTCGCTCTCGCCGGCTGATCCGGCCTCCTCCCCTGCCGTCACTCGAGCGTGCTCTCCGCACGCGCCGATTGAGCGCGCACGTGCCCTGGTCCGAGGTCGCAAATGACATCTGCTGTGCATCAAAACGTAGCGCAAACCTACTTCGTCGATCCGGCTGTTCTGGACGTCAGCGACGATGCCGGATCGGTCCTCGACAGACTTCTCGTGGACCTGCTCGATTCGATCTTGCTGACCGCGACAACGGCAAGCGTCACGCATTGGTTGCGGAAGAACCGGCACGTCGGCGCCGGACCCGATCAAGCAATGGATGTGCGCGACCTCTCCGACACGCTGCGCGACTACCAGAATCGGCTCGACTTGCTGCGACGACTTACGACGGGCTTTCATGAGCCAAGCGGCCAGCGCGCCGCAATCGTCGAGAACGTCAGGGATGAGCTTTACGAAGCCTGGCGGCAGCTCGCCGACGCCGGGCTCGCGGCGCTGGAGGAGATTGGCTGCCACGTGTCCGACGACACGCTGAGCCGCAGCGAAGCCAGCCATCGACAACTCTGCGCCGCCTTGGCCGCCAACCCCGTCGATGCGTCCGCAGTCAGCACGGCTGGCGATCTCCGCAAGGCCAATGTGCAAGTTGAGCGCCGCAAAACGCAGCGGGCTCGCGTCAATCTGCACGCGTATATCATCGCGCACGAAAGCATTCAAAAGGTTGCCGTGTTCGATGCCAGCAAATTCGGGCTGGGCGTCCTTGGCCTAAAGTCATTGCCCCTGGGCACACGCGTCCAGGTGCTGCTCAATCAAGGGCGCAGCATCACCGGGCAAATCGCGTGGAACAAACCCGGCTGTGCAGGCATCCAACTGAACGAGCCCTTGCCGGACTGCTCGGAGATCCTGAGCTGGCCTGTCTCTGCGGGCCGCTAACACCCACTCCCGGCAGCCGTAGGCTTCAATCGAACCCCGACGTGGTCAACACCTCAAGAGTGGCTCTCAGCCTTCGCCACCGGTCCTTTCGAACCGCCAACGGCCAGGATCTCATCCTCGAGCGTGAACAACGAACGCAGTTTTTTGAGCGCATCGAACACGCGACCGCCTTCGACCAGCGTCTTCGCGGCAACAAGTCCCTCCAGCACATCCTGCCGCTTGTAGGCCGACAGCAGGAAGCGATGCGACTGATCGTAGATTTGCAAAGCAATCTCGCGCTGGCTGGGCTCGGTCAGCAGGGCTTGAACAATAAAATACAATTGGCGTATCGGCGTGGTGGCCTGATCTTCATCCAGCACATGATTGTCGAGAATAAAATCGACCTCATTCAATATGTCGACGGTCACTTTGCGGTCGACCTTGAGCATGGCGCCGTTGATGAAAATACGCTCATTCGGCTTGAGATGCACCTTGAGCTTCGTCGGCATTCAGCCCACCTTTACGTCGTAACTATCAGCACATACTCCAAACCGCACGCGTCGGCCGTCATGGTGACCGACAGCGCGGGATACTACCGGCCATTTTTTAAAAACCGCCCTCTGATTTGAACTCCTATCCTAAGGGCCTAAGCTTTCGCGGGGCATGCTTCGCGGATCGGAAGCAGCACAAATCTGTTTCGCCAGCTCAAGCTTCTGAGACGGTTGATCCGACCAGCCGATAACCAAGGTGCCGCTTGGACTCGATCGGGTCGTAACCAAGGCTCTGGCGCAACCGGCGTCGCAATTTGCTGATATGGCTTTCGACCACATTCTCATCGATGCTGTGTTCAAACAGGCCATAGACCGAGTTGAAGATCTGGGCTTTGGTCACTCGTCGCGATTGATTGGCGACCAGGAACTCCAGGATGCGCAATTCCCGGCGCGGCAATTGGAAGGGCTGGCCGCGCACAAGAGGATCGCGACCATCACCGAAGGTGTAGATGCTGCCGCCTTTGCTATGCTGCCCTCTTTCGGATCGCGTCCGGCGCGAGATCGCTTCGATGCGGGCCAGCATTTCTCTCACATGGCAGGGCGCCGCCACCACGTCATCGACGCCCTTGGCGAAAAGCTCCAGCGTGGTCGCCAGCGTCTTTTCTTTCTTCACCGCGATGACGGCCGCGGTCGACCGCCTTTTGATAAAGCTTGCGATATCCAATACGCTTTCGCATTCACCCAGAATAAATGCGTTGATCGCAAGGACGTCGTCGCGTGCCACTGTTTCGACCCAATCTTTAAAGTCTTCGGATGAGAAACCTGCCGATGGAATTCCCTCGCGATCCAGCGACAGTTTAAAAGCATCGGTAGACCTGCTGCAATTTTCGACAATGATGATCATCTCATCCCCGCCCCAGCCTGTTATGTTCAATTCCGCGTTTAATGCCTTACAGTACGGCCGCTGTTCAGAAAACATCTGAAAGCGAGTAAATTGTAAGCGTGACGCCTTGGTCACTTTTTCTGCATCCTGGAAAATCAAATCTCTATAGTTTCCAGAATACATCGCGCGATACTATGCCTGCCGGTATCGACAAACCCTAAGTCGGCGTTCTTGATCTCCGCACGTTGGGCTTCCGTCCCGGCATTTCCCGGGCCCGAACGACTTGCCGCCGACGCGGCTCCAAGCGTCTCGGTTCGCCCTGGAAGCGCACCCCGAGTTCGTTGCCTGTGCGCCAGACGACTTCGCAATCGGCTTCGATGCCATCGAGTTCAACAATGAGTTCGAAGGTATCTGGGATGCTGAGAGTGCTGTCGCAAATGAGCCTCGCGCCGGTTTGCGAGATATCGCGAACCGTGCATGCGATCGTGCAATGGCGATCGCAGAAGGCCGCGATGGCGGCCTTCAAGACGCGCCGGCGGGACGCCTTACGTTTGTCTTTGCTCAAAGCTGGCGTTGTCGCTGACGGCGAATTCGATTTGGCCGCGCGCGGCACGCTGTCTGCCGACAAGCGCGCAGGAGGATCCATGGGGTTGTCCCGAACGGCGGACGCAAAAACGCAACCGCCAGCCGTTGGCCTGACGTGCTCTGATCCGCGAATTGGAAAAGGGAGACTGGACTGACCAGCAAGACAGGGCCGCATCATGCGTCGGCTCTCCCACGCGGGAGAGCGCCTGTCCTGGCGCGAAGTTAGGCTCGACGGGTTAACATTCTATTTCGCGGCGTGACTGAGTGTGAGCTCAATCATAAATCGGCTCACACTCGCCCCAGCGGGAACAGCGCCAGTGAAGGCTCAACCGTCACTCGATCTTGATTTTCGCAAGCTCGATCAGCTTCGCCATCTCCTGAGTGTCCTTCTCTCGGAACCGCACCATTTCATCAATGGTCTGGATCACCGGCGCGCTGCCAGCCAGCCGGAGCTTTTCCTTCATATCCGGTGTTTGGCTGTGCTTGACGAGTTCAGCATTGAGCTTTCTGCGAATTTCCATCGGCACACCGGCCGGCGCCCAAAGCCCGAACCAGATGGGGGCATCGGCATTCGGGTAGCCGAGTTCGGTGAGCGTCGGGATGTCGGGAAAATCGACACTTCGCTCCGAATGATTGATATTCAGAAGATGCAGCTTGCCCGCCTTGACATGCGGCAAGGTGACCGGCTCATTCATCATTTGCACGTTGTTGGCGAGCAGATCGGTCAGACTATCCGCGCCGCCCCGGTAAGGCACATGCAGAATGTCCACCCCGGTTTTGAAGCGGAGCATTTCGTAGCGCAGATGCGGCCCGGTGCCCGGACCCGATGAACCGAACGCCAGCTTGCCGGGGTTTTTCTTGCAGTACTCGAGTAATTCTGCAAATGTTTTGACGCCGACCGAAGCGTGGATCACGAAGCCCGTGACCACGTCGCCCACACGGCCGATGGGCTCGATGCTCTTGGGGTCGTAGGGCACCTTTCGCAGCAGCGGAAGATTGACCGTCGTCGTATTCGACGAGATCAGCAGCGTGTACCCATCCGGTGCTGCCTTGACCGCTGCCTCAGTCCCGATAAGGCCGCTGGCCCCGCCTCGATTTTCAACAACGAACTGCTGGTTAAAGATCTGGCCGAGCTTATCCGCCCAGGGTCGGGCCACCACATCGGTGCCGCCGCCGGCCGCGAAGGGAACGATCACCTTCACCGGCCTATCGGGCCAAGCGGCAGCCTGCGCCGCAGCCGACCGTGGCCTGGCAGCAGCGGCAGCAGCAGCACTTCCACTTAAAGCCAGGAATTTACGACGATGCATCACAATCACCCTCCTCCGATGGCGCGTGCCTGTGACGGACATCGCGCTTGCCCGGAGTGGGCGAAAGCATGACGAACACTCTTGTTGCACTCTTTAGACGAGCGTTCCGCAATTTGCAGCGACGGAAGCCCACTCCGTAAGGGACCAAAGATACACACCGATAATTCCGGATGTCACCAGCAATTCATCCGAACTGCGGGCAACAGATAACGTCGGTCACCCTAGACGGGACGCGACGCGTACAAAGAAGCACGCGCGCCTAAGCGCAAGGATGAACTTCCCCATCCATGCGCTCAGGCCCGCGCCTCGACCAACGCTTACGACGCAAGCGCGTCGCAATCATCTATTGTCATCAAAGTCACCGAGCCGGTCGAAGCACCGCTGCAGGTCGACGGCCCGCTCCCTCAGCTCTTCGCCTGTGCGGGCGCGGGGCGCAAATCGGCACCAGCGAAAGTGCTGGTTTGCCTCTCGCGTCCAGCGTGGTCCATTGTATCCGCATCGGAAGCGGATATTCGCGTCGGTCTGCACTTGCGCGATCCGCGCGTAAACCTCACACCCTGCTCGCTTTCCCTCAACGTTGCCGCGGTCATCGCGCTTTTCGAACCGATAGGTCTGGGCGGAGGCCGGAGTGGCTGCCGCAATCACCAGCATTGATAATCCAATCACCGCACTTTGGCCTTTAATGTTCATGTCACCCTCGCTTGTAATCCTCAATCATCCTGCAACACATCCGCGCTCGTTGCCGATCGCAGCCAAGCTATCATTGTGTGCGTGCCCGAGCCTGAACCACGCCTGAAAGTGAGTTCCGCGGCACGCTGCGGTTCTCGAAACCTTAACGTCAGTAGGCGGCAAATCGTTCGGGTCACGTT
>JBKJYG010000288.1:0-2824 GCA_046715905.1 Hyphomicrobiaceae bacterium
TGATGCCGTCCGACAGCTTGCTGGACGATTTGGTGAGACCCGCCTTGAGGCGGGCGAACCAGCTTCTGGGGGCTTTTGCGGCGGGGGCCGAAAGTGCGTCCAGCGCATCAGCGGCGTCTGGTTGGTCCAGGGCGAGGACGGCCATCGGATCGATCGCGACCAGGCCGGGGGCGGGCCCGCCCGACGTCTGGGGCAGGGCTCGCGTGGTGTCGAGGCGTTCGTCGGCGGCCTCTGGGGCGAGCGCGGTCGCTTGGGACGGGGGTATCGTCTCAGGATCGCGGTCAGCCGGGGGCTCGGGCCCGAACAGTCGTCCGAAGAAGCTTTTTTTCGGCTTGGTCTCGCTCACGCGACCTCTCTCGCTTGCAGCCTGCGGCCATCGTGGCCCGTCACCTCGACCCTTGCGACGTGGCCGGGGCGTCCCGAGCCGCCTAGCTCGACTTCGCAGAAATCGGGTGTCCTGCCCCGCTCTAGCTGTTCAACGAGCACGTCGAGCGTCCTCCCGGTTTGCCGCGCCAGATGGGCTTTGAGGGCGTTCTCTCCCGCGGCGCGCAGCCGGGCCGCACGCTGCTTGATGACGGATCCGGGCACCTGCGGCATGCGGGCGGCCGGCGTGCCCTGTCTGATGGAATATGGGAAGACGTGCAGAAATGCCAAACCGCAATCGCCGACCAGAGCCTCGGTTCGGGCAAACATGGGATCGGTTTCGGTCGGGAAGCCGGCGATCAGATCGGCGCCGATCGCCACGTCCGGACGCCGCCGCCGCGCCTCCTCGCAGAAACGAATCGCGTCGGCCCGCAGATGGCGCCGTTTCATGCGCTTGAGGATCAGATCATCGCCCGACTGCAGCGAGAGGTGGAGATGAGGCATCAGCCGTTCTTCTTCGGCCAGGGCCCGCATGAGGTCGGGGTCGGCCTCGACCTGATCGATCGACGACAGCCGCAGGCGCTTCAAATCGGGTACGTGCTTGAGGATCTGGCGGACCAACTGGCCAAGCCTGGGCGTGCCGGGCAGATCCGCGCCGTACGATGTCATGTCGACGCCGGTGAGCACGACCTCGCGCAGCCCTCCGTCCATCAGTTTCCGGATTTGACTGACCACCACGCCGGCCGGCACCGAGCGCGAGGGGCCGCGGCCGTAGGGAATGATGCAAAAGGTACAGCGATGATCGCAGCCGTTCTGGACCTGGACATAGGCGCGAGCCCGCGACCCGAAGGCGCCGATCAAATGGGATGCGGTCTCGCGCACCGACATGATGTCGTTGACCTGAAGGCGCTCGGTCTGAGGCTCCGTCAGTTGCGCCCAGGTTGCCGCCCTCAGTTTATCGCCGTTGCCCAGGATATGATCGACCTCGGGCATGTCGGCGAACCGCTCCGGTTCGATCTGGGCCGCGCATCCGGTCACCACCAGTCTGGTCGTTGGATGCTCGCGCCGCAGTCGCCGGATCGTCTGCATGGCCTGACGGACGGCTTGGCCCGTCACCGCGCAGGTGTTGACGATGATGGTCGGCCCGAGGCCCGCGGCGCCGGCCTGCTCGCGCATGACCTCGGACTCATAGGCATTGAGTCTGCAGCCCAGCGTCACGATGTGGGTTTGATCGGAGCTCGCCTCCACAGCGGAGCGATCGGGGGGGAAGCCGGCGCGTGCCATCAGTCCGCGGAACCAACGAGGGCGGGGCCGTCAAAGCTCGATTGATATTCGAACTCGGCTGGTCCGGTCATCAGGATCTGATCGTCATCGCCCCAGACGATGTGCAGCGGCCCGCCCGGCACCAGGACGGTGACGTCGCGCTCGGTGAGCCCCTTGCGGGCGGCAGCCACGGCTACGGCGCACGCGGCCGAGCCGCAGGCGCGCGTGAGGCCGGCCCCGCGCTCCCAGGTGCGCAATCGGATCAGGCTTCGCGACTGCACGTGAGCCAGCGAGATGTTGGCGCGCTCCGGGAAGATCGGATGGTTCTCCAGCAGCGATCCGACCTTGGCCAGATCGACGGCATCGACGTCCTCGACCCAGAAGATCGCATGCGGGTTGCCGACGTTGACGACGGAGGGCGAGTGCAGGATGGGATTATCGATCGGACCGATCTGCAACTCGATCTGGCGGGTGTTATTGAACGGCTCGGCCAGCGGGATTTCTGACCAGTGGAAGCGCGGCGCACCCATCCGAACCGTGATTTCGGCCGGCGACGCCACCGTCACCGCCAGCACGCCCGCCTCGGTCGCGAAGCGCAACTTGGACCGGCCGGTCGCCTCGGCAACCATCAACCCGACGCAGCGCATGCCATTGCCGCATGCCCCGGCTTTCGAGCCGTCGCTGTTATAGATGCGGATGAAGGCCTCGACTACGGGCGCAGCGCGTCCCGTCTGCGGATCGATGCCCGTCCGCGGCTTGTGCAGCACCATGAGCTGGTCGAACCGGGCCCTAGGCCATGCCGCGATGGCCCGCACTTCGCCGGGCTGGAGCACGCGGTCGGACTGACGCAGATCGATGACCACGATCTCGTTGCCGAGACCGTTCATTTTCCAGAACGGGATTGCAGCGGCGCTGAGCATGCGACCTTATAGTAGGGACCGCATCTCATGCCAACCCATAGCGGGACCTTGTTATGTCATCCGTCGGCGATCAGCGATTGGCCCCCTCGCCGTGGGTCGCCCGTTTTATTGGTCTCGTGCCGCCCGATGGCACGGTTCTCGACGTGGCGTGCGGGCGCGGGCGGCACCTCGAGCTTGGCCTCGACCGGGGCTTGCACATGGTGGGGGTCGACCGGGATGTTGCGGGCGTGCGCCTTCCGCCCTCGGCGCGCTTGGAGCTGATTGCAGCCGATCTGGAA
>JBKJYG010000289.1:0-2972 GCA_046715905.1 Hyphomicrobiaceae bacterium
GGTATCGACGGCGAAGATGCGGCCCGCGCCAGCCACAGCCGCACCGTTGACCGCCGCCATGCCGACGCCCCCGCAGCCGATAATGGCCACTGTCTCGCCGGGCGCGACGTTCGCGGTGTTCACCACCGCGCCAAAACCAGTAATGACACCGCAGCCGATCAACGCCGCGCGGTCCAAAGGGAAGTTTTTATCTATCTTCACGATCGCATTCTCGTGCACCAACATCATCTCGGCAAAAGACGAAAGGTTGAAACCCGTGTTTAGGTGGTTCCCCTTCATGGTGAGACGGCGTGCCTGCCCCGGCAGTGTCTTGACATCGGTATTGACGCAGATGACGGGCCGACCGGCAGTGCAGTTTTCGCACGTCCCGCAGAACACCGAGAGGCAGGTGATGACGTGATCGCCCTTCTTCACGTAGGTGACCTCGGACCCGACCTCGTCGACGATGCCGGCGGATTCATGACCCAACACCATCGGCAGCGGATGCGGATAGAGCCCTTCTATGAAATGCAGGTCGGAGTGGCAGAGGCCTGCATAGGCGGTGCGGATCAGTACCTCGTGTGGACCCGGTTTCTTCACGTCCACGTCCTCGATGACCAGCGGTTTTCCAACCTCATGCAGAACGGCGGCCTTCATGGATGCCTCCCTTGGAATTATGGTCGCTCGCCAGCATACCATGCCGACGAGGAAAGTGATCCCGCGGTCGCTCAGATGTCGGACCCGTGCGGACCAGCAACTGTCCGATATTTGGGGCGAGACCGGCCGAGGGTTCGTCCATCAAAGCATCGGTGTCAGACAGCAACGCTTTGCAGGTGACCCGAGGCATCACCGGTGTTACGCTCGTGGCGCTAAGCGGCTGATGCCGCGCCGCTCCTCCACGCACGGTGCGGCCGAGATCGCCGCGACATGCGAGGCACACGATGCATGGAGGAAGTCATGCCCGAGAGCGTCTACAAAATTATCGAGCTTGTCGGAACCAGCCCGGAATCGTGGGAGAAGGCAGCTGCCGCCGCGGTCAATCGCGCATCGCAATCTCTGAGAGATCTCCGCATTGCAGAGATCGCTGAGCTGGACATTCAATTGAAAGACGGCAAGATCGAAGCCTATCGGGCAAAGGTCAAAGTATCTTTCAAATACGAAGGCGGTGACTGAGCACCGAATAAGGCCGGAGGGCGTCACGGCCCTGCTTCGTGGCGGCGAAGTTGGGGGACATTGCGCGATTCTCACCCGCGCCATCAACCGCAACTGGAGAAAGCTCATGTTCATGCGGATCGTTTGGGGAAAGATATTGCCCGGAAAATGGGACGAGTTCGAGGCGGCATTCAAGGCCTCGATGGCCACTCGTGGCGAGCTCAAGGGTATGCGAGAGCATTGGTTGGCACGCGATCAGGCTGATCCGAATGCTGGCTACTCCATCACCCTGTGGAATTCTGAAGCGGATATGAAATCGTTCTGGGATAGTCCGAAGCGTAAGCAGGTGATGGCGCCGCTCGAACCTTTCTATGTCAATCAATTCACAACCACCCATTGTGAGGTCAGATACGATCTGAAGAGTGAAGCGGGCACAGCGTAGCGAATGAAGACAGCGACGCTGCGCGCGGCTGACTTGCGGAAGGGCTTTCAACTTGGCGAAGATCTGCTCGATCGGGTTGAGGTCAGGCGCGTAGACGGCAGCGGACTTTGCGCCAACGGCCTCCGATCGCCTCGCGCACGCCGTCAACCTTGTGGCTCGACAGACTGCCCAGCACGACGATGTCACCGCACCGCCTGTCGCGCTGATCGGCATAAGGTTTCCCGGCGTCGGCTCGCCGGAATACTCACTCGTGGAACGGTCGTTGCCATTCAAGCCGACAGAGCATCCTCCAAAATCATCGCTGCTGCTTTTTCGCCGATCATGATCGAGGGAGCATTGGTATTGCCGCCGACGACCTGCGGCATGATCGAGGCGTCAGCTACCCGCAGCCCTTTGATGCCGTGCACTTGCAGCCTGGAATTGACGACTGCATCGCTTCCTGTCCCCATCCGGCAGGTGCCGACCGGATGCAAATTCGAGACGCCGCGATTGCGGATATCCTCGATCAGCTCGTCCTCGGATTGGACGGCTGGGCCCGGCACCACCTCCTGCGCTACGTAGGGTTTGAGGGCCGGCTGCTCGGCAATGCTGCGGGCGAGCCGGACGCCATAGAGCATGGCGTCGATGTCGTGGGCGGTTTCGAGGAACTTGAACTCGATCTTGGGGTGGTTGAGCGGATCGGAGCTCTTCAGGCTGACGCGCCCACGACCTTCGGGCCGCAAGTGGACGGGCGACATGCTAAAGCCCGGCCACTTGTGGGGATGCATGCCTGTATGATCGCGCGTCTCGATCGACCACAGGTAGGTATTGATCTGCAGGTCCGGCCGGTCGAAACGCGGGTCGGTGCGCGTGAGAATGCCGGCGATGGTGCCGATCGCGGTGAGCGGCCCGTTGCGCCCCAGTGCGTACTGGACGCCGGCGGCGAACTTACGCAGCGGCGAGCGGAAAAGATCGTTGAACGTGCCCGACCGGGTCGAGCGCCAAGCAACGTAGGTGTTGAAATGGTCGTGCAGGTTGGCGCCAACCGCAGGCAGATCGCGGACGACCGCTACGCCCATTTCTTTAAGATGGGCACCCGGTCCGATGCCCGATAGCAGCAACAGGTGCGGTGAGCCGTAGACGCCGCCGGAGACAATCACCTCGCACCTGGCGCGCGCCGTCTCGAGGCCACGCGGCGTGCGGTACTCGACCCCGACGGCGCGGCCATTCTCGATCAGGATGCGCGTCGCGTGCGCGTTCGGGGTGACGATGAGGTTGCGACGCCCGCGCGCCGGCCACAGATAGGCCACCGACGCGCTCCACCGCCGACCCTTGCCGACGGTCGCCTGATAGTAACCGACGCCCTCCTGGGTTGCGCCATTGAAATCGGGATTGCGCGGAATGCCGGCCTGGACGGCAC
>JBKJYG010000290.1:0-6352 GCA_046715905.1 Hyphomicrobiaceae bacterium
GGGCTGGCACCGATCCGCTGGGCACGCGAAGGGCGGCGTGCGGCACTCGATCAGAGCTCAATCGGCCCCGTCATCATCTTGCCGCGCATTGCCGGAACGGCCCTTCGTATCGTCGCCGGCCGTCCATGGGAGTGCCCGGCTGCCAAATCGGGCCCGCTCGCTGACCGGCGAGCGGGCCCGATCGCGGCACGGTCAAGCGTGCAGCGCCTTGCGCACCTTCGGCGGCGACATCGGCAGCTCTTTGAGCCGCAGTCCCGTGGCGTTGTGAATGGCATTGGCCACGGCGGCCAGCGGCGGTACGAGCGGAACTTCACCGACGCCACGCACGCCTTGCGGGTGCTTCTCGTTCGGAACCTCGATGATCACCGTGTCGATCATCGGCAGATCGGATGCGACCGGCATGCGATAGTCCAGGAAGCCGGGATTATCGACCTTGCCGTGCTTATCGTAGACGTACTCCTCGTTCAGCGCCCAGCCGATGCCTTGCGCCACGCCGCCTTGCATCTGACCCTCGACGAAGCTGGGGTGAATAGCCCGGCCCGCGTCCTGGATCGCCGTGTAGCGGGTGACGAGGACCTTGCCGGTATCCCGATCGATCTCGACATCGCAGATATGAGTCGCAAAGCCACCTTCCGCACCGGCGGTGTTGAGCGATGACTGCCCGTTGATCGGGCCGCCTGTGGCGCTAGCCTGGGCTGCGATTTGCTCGAGCGAAAGCGGCTCGAACTTACCCGCGTTGTCACCAGCCGGACGGGCGTGCCCGTTCTCCCAGACCACCGCGTCGACATCGATCTTCCAGATTTTGGCCGCCCGTTCGCGCAGGGTTTTAATCACCTGCTCGGCCGATTTTGTCACAACCATCCCGGCCGCGAACGTCACCCGGCTGCCACCCGTGACCGCACTGAAGGGAATCGAGCTCGTGTCGCCGATCAAGGCCTGCACCTTGCTGTAGTGGATGCCGAGCAACTCCGCCGTGATGTTGGCCATCGATGCGCGGGAGCCGCCGATGTCGGGATGTCCCGTCACCACGACGACGGTGCCGTCCTCGTTGACGTTCACCTGCGCACTTGATTCACCACCCGCATTGAACCAAAAGCCGCTGGCGACACCCCGTCCCTGGTTAGGACCCAACGGCGCCTTGTAGTGCGGATGCTCCATCGCCGCTTTCAGCGTCTCGACATAGCCCATGCGCGGATAGACGGGGCCGAACGCCGCCTTGGTTCCTTGCTTGGCGGCATTCTTCAGCCGTAGCTCGAGGGGACACATCTTTATAGCGGCCGCAATCTCGTCCAAGACGCATTCGACCGGGTAGGCGCCAATCGGCGCTCCAGGCGCGCGATAAGCCGCCACCTTCGGCCGGTTGGACACGACGTCATACCCCGTCGAGAGAACGTTCTGGAGGTCATAGGGCGCAAAAGCGCAGCCTGCGGCGCCCCGTATCGGCGAGCCCGGAAAAGCACCGGCCTGCAGATAGAACGTACCCTTGGCGGCGGTGATCCGCCCGTCCTTGGTGGCGCCGATTTTGACCGTGCTGGTGGACCCAGAAGTCGGGCCCGAGGCACGAAACACTTCTTCGCGGGTCATGACCATCTTGACCGGCCGACCCGACTTGCGGGCCAGCACCATGGCCACTGGCTCGAGGTAAACGATGGTCTTGCCGCCGAAACCGCCGCCGATTTCGGCTGGAATGGCGCGGATTTCGCTCTGCTTCGCACCGGTCAGATAAGCCGTCATGGCGCGAACCACGAAATGACCCTGGCTGGAGCTCCAAATGGTGGTTTGACCGTCCTTGGCCACGCTGACGAGGCACGCGTGCGGCTCGATATAGCCTTGGTGCACGGGCTGCGTTTTGAAGCTGCGCTCGATGACGACATCAGCGGCGGCGAATCCCGCCTCGATGTCGCCAAGCTTGTGCTCGAGCTTGCCCGTGATATTCGACGACTTGCCTTCGAACTTATTGTGATCGTGCAGCAGCGGCGCGTCCGCCCGCATCGCGTCCTCGACATCGATCACCCACGGCAGCACCTCGTACTCGACCTCGATCAGCTTGGTGGCGGCCAAGGCAATCTTCTCCGAGGTGGCGGCGACCGCAGCCACCGGATGGCCGGCAAACAGGGCCTTGTCGCGGGCCATAACGTTTCGGCACATCCAGCGCATGTCCTGAATGCCCAGCATCACCGGTTTATCGAGGGGGAAATCGACCAGATCCTTGGCCGACATCACGGCCTTCACACCCTCGAGCGCCAAGGCTTTGTCGAACTTGATCGACCTGATGCGGGCGTGCGGATGAGGACTGCGAAGGATTTTGCCCCAGAGCATTCCGGGCTGCGAGAAGTCAGCGCCGTACATCGCGCGACCCGTAACCTTATCCTCGCCGTCCGGCCGGGGCGTGCGTTTGCCGATCCACTTATTCTCGGTATCGCTGAGTGTCATTGCTGCTCTTCCTGTTGCGTCCATCGATCATATTCCGCTGCCAGCCTAGCAGAGCCGGCCAGAGCTTGGAGGTTTAATGTGACACCTGGGACCCAGCCGCCCTTGGAGGCGCGTCAAAAGGCCAAGCCGCGCTGTCATCCTTGGGCGTTCGTCCAGCGAGGGCGCTTTCTCGCAGCGGTCGGGAAAGTCGCAGAGGCGGGCTCACAAATCGCCGAAGCTGATCCAGGACGCCCATTCAGGCTTTGACGAGGCGCACCACCACGTCGATGTGACTGATGCGTAGACCCTCGGGTGCCTCCGGCAAACCGTCGACGCGGACGGCCGCTCCCGGGATGTCCATCAGGCGGCCTTCGTGCTCGACGAAGAAGTGATTGTGGTTGGATGTGTTGGTGTCGAAATAAGCCTTCGAGCCTTCGATCGCCAATTCGCGCAGCAGACCGGCCTGCTTAAATTGATGCAGTGTATTGTAAACGGTGGCCAGCGAGATCCGCTCGCCCGACAGGATGGCCTCGGCATGCAACATTTCGGCACTGACGTGTCGATCGCCTTGACCAAACAGCATCGACGCCAAAGTCAGCCGCTGGCGCGTCGGCCGTAGCCCTGCTTTACGCAGCCGCTCGACAGAGCCGGCACGATCGGGCTGAACACACGAGATCACGATGTCAATCCTGCGTGGCCCCCGCGAGGGGAGATAAGGGGGAGAGCTTTGGGGTACCGCTTCGATTTAGCGCTTAGATCTTATATCATGCAGGGCATGCAAAGCAAATTTGCCTCATCTCAGACCCACGCCGGGCTTCAGATCGCTTATTCCAGGACGCCATTCCGATGAAGGATCGATTGTGCTAGTGAGGCGCATATCGTACACGGACCGGGCTGGGCTGGGCTGGGGTCGGCCAGTCGCTCGCGCCTCCAGGCCCGTGAACACAGTGTCTAGCCCTTCAGGGCCAACTCGATACGGACGGGAACGGGACGGTATGGCAGAGCGGCGCTCGAGCTTTGAATATGAGGACCTGCTGGCTAGTGGACGCGGCGAGATGTTCGGCCCGGGGAACCCACAGCTGCCGTTGCCCCCCATGCTCATGTTCGATCGCATCAGCAGCGTTTCCGAAACCGGCGGACCGCACGGCAAGGGCCAAATCGTGGCCGAGCTGGGTATCGCCGGAAACCCGAACCTCGACTGGTTTTTTGCATGCCATTTCAAAGGCGATCCGGTTATGCCGGGGTGTCTTGGTTTGGATGCGTTGTGGCAGCTGACCGGGTTCTTCCTCGGCTGGCTGGGGGCCACCGGCAAAGGTCGCGCTTTGGGCGTGGGCGAAGTAAAATTCACCGGCATGGTGGTGCCGACTGTCAAAAAGGTTGAGTACGTGATCGATTTCAAGCGGGTCATCTTGCGTCGGTTGAAGCTTGGCATCGCGGATGGAGTAGTGAAGGCCGACGGCGCCGTGATCTATTCGGCAACCGACCTCAAGGTCGGGCTGTTCGAGGCTAGCCAGGCGACCGAAGCCAACGCTGCGTGAGCTGTGGCAAGGTATCCGCTTGCGGCGGCCGTTGCCGTCTGGTGACAAAGCATCCAAAGCACTGACAGCATGAAAGAACCCCTGGGCTTCTGGTTGCGAAACACTCGCCGCTGCGAGGCAGGAAGGTAAAGGGCATGAGACGTGTCGTGGTAACAGGGATGGGGATCGTATCCTCCATCGGCAACAGCATTGAGGAGGTCCTTGCGTCCCTGCTCGAAACCCGATCAGGCGTTGTCCGGTCCGAAACGTACGTGGAACTTGGGTTCCGGTCGCAGGTGCACGGCGCGCCGCGGCTAGACTGGGAGGCGATCGTCCCCCGTAAGCCGAAGCGATTCATGAATGCCGGCATGGGTTGGAATTATATCGCCATGGAGCAGGCGATTGGCGATGCCGGGTTGGACCCGGCCACCGTGAGCCACGAGCGCACGGGCATCATCATGGGCTCGGGTGGACCTTCGACCGTCGCCATCGTCGAGGCGGCCGACATCACGCGGCGCAACAAGAGTCCAAAGAAAGTGGGCCCGTTCGAAGTCCCCAAGGCCATGTGCTCGGGGCCATCGGGTGTGTTGGCCACCTCGTTCCGGATCAAAGGTACCAACTACTCGATCTCGTCCGCCTGTGCGACCAGCGCCCACTGTATTGGCAATGCGGCCGAGCTTATCCAGTGGGGCAAGCAGGACGTGATGTTCGCTGGCGGCTGCGAGGAACTCGACTGGACGCTATCGGCGCTGTTTGACGCCATGGGCGCCATGTCCTCCCGCTTCAACGCCACCCCCGCGAAGGCCAGCCGCGCTTATGACAAGGACCGCGACGGCTTCGTGATCGCCGGCGGCGCCGGCGTCGTCGTCCTCGAGGAGCGCGAACGTGCCATGGCGCGAGGCGCGAAGATTTACGGCGAGCTGATCGGATATGGGGCGAGCTCCGATGGGTTCGACATGGTCGCTCCCTCAGGCGAAGGGGCAATTCGTTGCATGCGCAAAGCCTTGGAGGGTTTCGATGGCCGAGCTGTCCCGGCGTCGAGCATCGACTACATCAATCCGCACGGAACGGGAACTCCGGTCGGCGACGTCAAGGAGATCGAAGCCATCCGCGAAGTGTTTGGCGCTCGAATGCCCGCGATATCGGCAACCAAGTCGCTGACGGGCCATTCCCTGGGCGCCATCGGCGTCCAGGAGGCCATTTTCTGCCTGCTCATGATGCAGCACGGATTTATTCCTGAGAGCGCCAATATCGACGAGCTCGATCCGGCATTTTCCGACGTTCCAATCGTACGCAAGTGCCAGCAAACCTCGCTAAACTGTGTGCTATCGAATAGCTTCGGATTTGGTGGAACCAATGCAACGCTGGTGTTCCGCCGCCACATCGCCGAATGAGTTGAGTTGACAATCGGCCATCGCGCCGCTTTTGGCCCATTGACGGGCGAAGGAGCACGCGCGATGCACTTCAGACCCAAGGCTCGTTTTAAATCTGCAGGCGGCGCTTGGTCCGCAATGGCGCAACGAGGCGCTGCGCAAAGATTGGGAACGCTCATGTCCAAAATGGATATCAACAAGCCGGGGCCTTTGATGGCCGGCAAGCGCGGTCTGATCATGGGTGTGGCCAACGAGCGATCCATTGCTTGGGGCATCGCACGGGCCTGCGCCGCTCATGGCGCCAAACTGGCCTTTACCTACCAGGGCGAGGCTTTCGGCCGCCGGGCCGTGCCGCTGGCGGAGTCGGTTGGCTCCGATGTGATCGTATCGTGTGACGTCGGCGATCTGGCAAGCGTCGAAGCGGTGTTCAATCAGATCGCAACGACCTGGGGCGGCCTCGACTTCGTCGTCCATGCCATGGCCTTTTCGGACCGGCGTGAGTTGCAGGGGCGATATTCCGACACCACACGCGAGAACTTCGCCAATACCATGCTGATCTCGTGCTTTTCATTCACCGAAATCGCCAAACGGGCAGCCCCGCTGATGCACAACGGCGGCTCGATGCTGACCCTCACCTACGGCGGCTCACAGCGGGTGGTCCCTTCGTACAACGTCATGGGGGTGGCCAAAGCGGCCCTTGAGGCGTCCGTTCGCTATCTGGCCGCCGACTTCGGCCCGCAGGGCATTCGCGTCAACGCGCTATCGGCGGGCCCCATGCGCACGCTGGCGGGAGCGGGCATTTCCGACGCGCGCATGATTTTCAACTATCAGGGTGACAACGCCCCTCTGAAACGCACGCCCACACTCGACGAAGTGGGTGGCGCGGCGCTCTATCTTCTCTCCGATCTGGCCGGCGCCGTCACAGGCGAGGTGCATTACGTCGATTGCGGCTATAATGCCGTCTCGATGCCCACGCTCGAAGCGCTGAAGTCCTGGGAGACACAGGCTGCTGGCGCGGCTCGCAAGCCGAACGTAGCCGCCGAGTAACGT
>JBKJYG010000291.1:0-11065 GCA_046715905.1 Hyphomicrobiaceae bacterium
ATTGTTGAAACCGTGGATCGATCGGCAGAGAACACGGGAGTTGTTTCCCCGGGGCGCAAAGCCCAGCATGCCCCATCTGGCGAGGTGCTGGCCGACGCGTCGCATCTGGCGACCGTTCCCGCGCAGCCGGCCGCTGTGCCGCATTTTGCTACCGTTCCAGCGCAGCCGGCCGTCGTTCCGCCTCGACTTTCCGAACCGTCGCCTGAGGTCGCGAGCGGACCCAAGCGGGTGACGGAGGTGGACCGAAGCCTCCTGCCCGTCGCGACTGCGCGGGTGCTGGACCGAATTGAGCCGAAGGGGGTGCCGCGGCCCAATGCTGACCGAAATGCCAGCAACGCGCCCGTTCGCGGCAACGGTGCCCGACCGCAGACGTCTTGGAGCGAGGCGCCTGCGTACATCGCTCCACGCCCACCCGACGATCCAGGCACGCAAGGCGCGGAGCAGGTGGAGGAGGAGGAGCCGGCAGCCGCAGAAAATCCCAAGAGCAAAGTCGGCCGGATCAGCTGACCATCGCGGCCGCAGCCTTGGGGCTGGCCCGTGCACCCGTGCTTATCTTGGAGACGGAGTCCAGTCCGAGACGACCAGAGCAAGCGCGGATGCGAGCCCGTAGGCCACCATTGACGACGCGACCAGGGCGAACATCATCCATGGCTCGCTTTGGGATTGGGCAAGCCACCATCCGCCGGCCACGATGACGATCAAACGCACGGACTGGGCCAACACGGGGCCTAAAATCTTTCCAGAGCCTTGCGACGCGAAGTAAAGGCAAAGGCCGAGCCCCAGAAACGCATACGCCGGTCCCGCCCAGCCGAAGTAGGATCGGGCGACGGCCAGAACGCCCGGATCTGTGGTGAAGAGGCCTCCCCAAAGATCCGGCAACACCGCCACGACCATTCCGAATGTCCCGATCAACGCCGCGGACAAGGCGCCACCGATCCACGCCACCCGCCGCGCCCGCGTGATATCGCCGGCGCCGATCGCCATGCCGACCATCGGCACGCAGGCAACGCCCACGGCAAAGGTCATCGGCACCAGGAGAAATTCAAGGCGCGCGCCTATGCCGTATCCCGCCAACGCTTCAAGTCCGAAACGCGCCATCAGCGCCGTCAGCACGAGGACCGTCAGCACGGACTGGAGCGGCGAGATACACGCCAGCGCGCCGACCTTCAGGATGTCCCAGAACAGCTCCCGTCGGAAGGGCACGCCGCGAAGCCGCAGGCGGACCCGGGCGCGACCTGTCGTCAAAAACCAAATCAAATATGTCCCGCCCGCTGCGTACGCCACGACCTGGCCCAATGCCACGCCTGCCATGCCAAGCGGCGGCAGCGGTCCGAGCCCCAGGCCGAAGGCGCCGCCCACGGCAATCTGGATGGCGGCGACCGTTAACAACACAGCCGATGGCACTTTCATGTTGCCGCCGCCCCTTACCACGGAGGCCAGCGTGTTCGTGAGCCAGACACCCAACGCTCCGCAGAACGCCACGTTGCTGTAGGCCAGGGCCTCCCCGAGCACCGCTCCCGAGCCACCGAGGGCTTGGAACAGCGTTGGCCCCAGAAGGAGAAACACGGCCGTGAAGAGGCCCGCGGCCGCGACGCCTATCATGAGCGCGTGCGAGGCCAGCGCCTCGGCACGTGCGGTATTGTTGGCGCCGAGCGCGCGGCTGATACCTGACGAGACGCCGCCGCCCATCGCGCCAGCCGACATCATCTGCTGCAGCATGATCATCGGAAACACCAACGCCATGCCGCCGAGCGACGTCGTGCCGAGGCGCCCGACATAGGCCGTCTCGGCAATCGCGACGAGCGCCGTCGCGGTCATGGCCAGCATGTTGGGCAGGCTGAGACGCAGCAGCGTCGGCAGAATCGGTGCGGAGAGGAGCGGGTGCAGGTGCGCCTGCGAGACGAGCGCTTCGCGCGTCGCAGGGCCCGGCGCAGCACGCATGAGAGGCCAGCCTTCAGATTTTGGAGGGCTCCTGCAGCTCCGTGCGCACGACCGCTTCTTCCTTGATCGGCCAGTTGATCAGCGCTGCGATTATCCCAAGTGCGATCGAGATCCACCACATCGTATCATATGAGCGCGTCAGGTCGAAGACGCGCCCGCCGAGCCACACACCAAGGAACGCGCCAAGCTGATGCGAGAGGAATACGATGCCAAACAACATCGACATCCATTTTGTACCGAAGAAGGTGGCGACAAGCCCGCTCGTCAGAGGCACCGTTGCCAGCCAGAACAGGCCCAGCAGCGCGCACAATGCAATCAGGATGACGGGTGTCATCGGCAGGAACAGGAAGCCCAGGAACAGCACGGACCGCGTGCAATAGATCAGACTCAGCGCGCGGCGCTTTTGAATATAGGGCCCGGATTGCCCGACGATCCAGGTGCCGATGATGTTGGCGATCCCAACGGCTGAGAGCGCGAACGGACCCACCCATGCGGGCAGCCCCTGGTCGATGGCGAACGAGGGCACGTGCACCATGATGAAGGACACGTGGAATCCGCAAACGAAGAAACCCCCGATCAGCAGCCAGTAGCTCGGATGGCGCACGGCCTCTGCCAATCCCTCCCGCACGGTTTGCGCGGGCATGGTTCCGCCCCCGGACGCTGGCCGTCCCCGGAGCGGCCAAGCCAGCAGAATGAGCAAACCCGTGATGGCCATCAACCAAAGCAGGCTGCCACGCCAGCCCGCGAATTCGATCAGATAATGCATGACGGGCAGCGACACGAAGCCGCCAATGCCAGCCGCCATACCAATCGAGGCCATGGCGGACAGGCGCTTTTCCGGCGGGGCGAGCCGACCGATGGTGCCGAGCAGAGCCGTGATGCCCGTGCCGCTGACGCCGATGCCGAGCAGCAAGCCGCTGATCAGCAGGTCATTGGGCGAGGACGCGGCATACATGAAATAAAGGCCGGCGATGGCGGCCAGCAGGCAAACTCGCGACGACCATGCCCGCGCCGTACTTATCAGTCAGCGCGCCGGCGAAGGGGGCTCCCAACCCCATCATCAGCTGCGCCAGCGCCATGGCCAGTGCAAAGGGTTCGCGCCCGATGCCAAGTGTCTGTGTGATCGGCGTGAGATACAATCCCATGGACTGGTTGCGGCCCATGGACAGGCCGACGATGATGCCGACGGTCAAAATAAGGGCCCAGAGCGGTAATCTCGAACTCGCTTGCTGCGGTGTTGCTGACGGCATCTGGTGTCGGCTCCTTCAAGTCAACGCACGGGCTACATTGAGCGCCGTCATATCCGCAGCGGACGCAAGTTGCGTGTCAGCGCTGCCGAGCCGATGAGCAACCCTTGAGCCGGTGGCCCAACGCCGATGCCCGCCCTCGTCTTGAGCTGCACCAGCCGGCCGTCGGGTGTCACGGTCAGCCTGCACGGCTCAAGATGCTGATCGCGGATTGGCGTGCCGCGTCGCGTCGCCCTGCGCAGGCGGTGACACGTGCAGGCGGATGAAACCATCGGTCACGAGATCCAAGCGTTATCATGCTGCCGGATATATCTGCATTGCGGGCAATAGCAAGGGCGCGGACAGGCGATCCTGCCCCGGATCACGAGGCGTTGACAACCCTCAACAGGCTCTGGAAAAAGGCATCTAATGATTTCAGATGCCGACGTTCGCTCGCCGCGGTCTGTGCTGCGTGCCGCCCTGTGGAGCGTCGGCACGCTGGCCGCCATCTGTCTATTGGCGGTGGCCGGGCGCGAAGCCACCCGCGCCCTGCCGACGGTGCAAGTCCTCTTTCATCGTGGCTGGATCTCTCTCGTCGCGATTGTGTTTGTCGCGGCGCTGACCCGTTCACTCCCGCGCGTGTTGATCACGCACCGCCTGCCGCTGCACATCTGGCGCAACGCCGTGCACTTCACGGCCCAGTTCCTGTGGTTCTACGCGCTGACCCTGATCCCATTGGCCGATGTCTTTGCGCTCGAGTTCACGATGCCGCTCTGGTTGGCGCTGATGGCGCCGCTGGTGTTGGGCGAGCGCCTCGACGCGTGGCGCGTGGCGGCCGTTATTCTCGGCTTCGTGGGAGCGCTTGTCGTGATCCGACCGGCCGGCGCAGGACTTGGTATCGGCTCGATCGCGGCCCTGACGAGTGCTGCTGGATATGCGTTCTCGGTCATGGCGGTGAAGCAGCTCACGCGCACCGACAGCGCCATCACGATCCTGTTCTGGATGTCGTTGCTGCAATGTCTCTACGCGATCGTGTTGACCTTGGCGACCGGCGAGCTCTCTTGGCCGGCGCCGGTCGTCCTCGCATGGCTTGTGGCCGTCGCGGCAAGCGGGCTCATGGCTCACTACTGCATGGCGCGCGCCTTCGCACTGGCGGACACGCTGATTGTGGCGCCAATGGATTTTCTGCGGCTGCCC
This sequence comes from Hyphomicrobiaceae bacterium, assembly GCA_046715905.1. Taxonomy (GTDB): domain Bacteria; phylum Pseudomonadota; class Alphaproteobacteria; order Rhizobiales; family Hyphomicrobiaceae. Next base: position 4,365 of record JBKJYG010000291.1, read on the forward strand.
TTGATCGCCCTGCTCGGTGTCAGCCTTTACGCCGAACCGCTCGACTGGATGGTGCTGGCGGGCGGCGCAATCATCATCTCGGCCAACGTCCTCAATCTCCTGGCCGAGCGCCGGATGCAACGCAAATGAGACGGCGGCCACCCGCGCCCGCCTCACTGCGCGGCATCAGACTGGACCTTGGGGAGAAACCACGTCAGGAGGCCCAGCAACGGTAAATACGAGCACAGCATGTAAACCGTGGCCAAGCTCGTGAGGTCGGCCAAGCTGCCCAGGAGTGCCGCGCTGAGGGCACCAAGACCGAACGACACGCCATAGAATAGGCCGGCGATCATCCCGACCTTCCCCGGCATGAGTTCGAGCGCATAGACAAGAATGGCCGGGAAGGCGCTGGCCATGATGGCACCGATGATCACGGTCAGCACCGCTGTCCAGAACAGATCTGCAAACGGCAGGATGAGCGTGAATGGCATCGCGCCGAGGATCGAAAACCAGATGATCTGCCGCCGTCCAATGCGGTCGCCCAGGTGCCCACCGATGAGCGAGCCCACGGCTTGGGCCATCAGAAACAAGAACAACAGGATTTGTGAGGCTTGCACCGAGACTTGAAATTTATCGATCAGGAAAAAAGTGTAGTAGGAGCTGAGGCTGGCGGTATACGCGCTCTTTGAAAACATCAGCAGGACGAGAATGCTGATCGCCAAGGCAATCGCAGTCTGACCCGATGCGAGCGTCCCTCCCGCGGCCTTTGAGCGGCGTTGGACGGGTTCCGGCGCCTGCCGCTTGTACCAAATGCCGACCCGAAACAACACGACCATGGCTAATAGGGCAATGAGCGAGAACCACGACAAGCTGGTTTGGCCGTACGGCACGATGATGAACGCGGCCAGCAGCGGCCCTAGCGCCTGTCCCGCCTGACCGCCAACCTGGAATAGGCTCTGCGCAAACCCGTGACGCCCCCCCGAGGCGAGACGGGCCATGCGCGTCGACTCGGGATGAAAGATCGAGGAGCCCGTGCCGATCAGCGCCGCGCCCAGCAGCAACATGAGATAGCTGTGTGCATAGGCCAGGATGACCAAACCAATGAGCGTTGCTCCCATGCCGGCAAACAGCGAATAGGGCTGCGGGCGGCGATCCGTGTAAATCCCGACCAGGGGCTGCAGCAGCGAAGCCGTGAGCTGAAACGCGAGCGTCAATAACCCGATCTGTCCAAAGTCGAGCGCATAGGCGTCTTTAATGATCGGGTAGATCGCCGGGAGCAGCGACTGAATGAGATCGTTGAGAAGGTGCGAGAAGCTCAAGGCCATGACGATTGCGAACGATGCCGAGGATGGCGTAATCGGCGCAGCAGACACAGCAGCGCCGGCGTGCTGTCCCTCAGGGCTTATGCTCGTTGGATCTCTCTCCGACGGGCCAAATTTTCGCTGCTGCATCCTCGCAGGCTCCTCAGTGGCTTTTGTTCGCGCAGCTCCGGCATCAGGTGCTTGGCAAGGTTCTATCTTCAGCTTCGCTTATAGGGTGCGTAGTGGCGATCATGACCAACGCAATCGTCGCGGCCGACAAATGAGGCCACGGCTGGGATCTCGCGCAATCCGGTCAACGTCCCGGCCTCCAATCGAACGATGGTCTCGATGGAGTGGAGAAGGCCCGTCGAGCGCGTCCGCCAATTCCGTGTGATGACCTGGCCGTCAGCGATGGCCTTGACCATCGGCAGTAAAAGATCGGGCCGGTCCAGCGGCCGGTTTTCGTAGGTTTCAAGGCCGATCGAGGCATCATAACGCTGGTCGGCGTGCAGGATCAACTCGAGGGGACAGGCGGTGTTGGCGATCGGCCGTACGGCGAGGCGCCAGTAATCCGGGGTTTCAGTTTGAGCGCAGAGCGCCTCGCCGCTGCACGACGCGGCCCAGGTTCGCAGCCCCGCGATCAGCTTGTGCAAGTCTTCCCGAAAGCGATCGTCAGCTCGCATCGTTGGGCGCTCGTGCAGGACGGCCGTTGGCTCAGCCACGCCGGGGGATCCGAAAACATGGCCAATCTCGGTTGCCAAACCCCCCTTCTTGCGCAGGCCTGCGGGAAAGGCAAGGCGGCCGCGCCGCGAGAATCGGCCTGTACTGGTGCCGGTCAGTACCCTTTGCGTCGATCGACGACGTTGAGGAGCGGCTTGCCCGCCTCAAAGGCGCGGATCTGGCCGACAATGTAGTCCGAGATCGCCTCGGGATCACTGTCGGCCGCGTTGTGCGGTGTCACCGTCACCTTGGGATGAGACCAGAGCCGGCTCGCGGAGGGCAGCGGCTCGGTCTCGAACACGTCGAGCGTCGCCGCGCCGAGCGTGCCGTCGTCCAGACAGTCGATGATGTCCCGCTCGACCTGAAGACCGCCGCGGCCGGCATTGATGAGCACCGGCGCACCCAGGACTCCGTCGCGCGCGAGCCGCTCGAACAGCCGGCGATTGAGCAGGCCCTTCGTGTCCGGTGTCAGCGGAACGAGAGCCACAAGAATGTCGGTGCGCGACAGGAAAGCCTCCAGACCCTCCTCGCCTACATAGCACCCGATGCCTTCGATCTGGCGGGCCGAGCGGCTCCAGCCCGCGACCTTAAAACCGATGCGAGTCAGAACCTCTGCTGCATCCCGGCCCATTTCGCCCAACCCCAGGAGGCCCACGCGGACGGCGGACGCCGCCCATTGCTCGCCGGCCGCCCACTGCCGCTTGGCCTGAGCGGCGTCGAGCGAGCGCTGTTGCCGATGATGCAGCAGGACGTGCAGCACGACGTATTCTGTCATGCGCCGCGTCAGGTCGGGACTGACGACACGCACCAGGGGCACCTGCGGCAGCGTGGGGTCGGCCAGCACAGCATCGACCCCAGCCCCGAGATTGAAGATGACCTCCAGCCGAGGGAACCGGGCGAGCAAGCCAGGCGCTGGCTTCCAGACAGCGGCGTAGCGGATCGTCTCAGGCCTCTCCAGCGCCGCGTCCGCGAAGACGATTGCCCGTCCAGGCAGTCGCTCGCTGAACCGTCGCTTCCAGGGCTCAGGCCCCCAGTTCTCGCCGGAGCCACTGATCGATAGAAGGAGGGTCATGCCTTGTCTCCAGCCACCGCATGGCACAGCGTCTTCAGACTGCCGTCGTGTTCCGGTGGCGAACTTCCAAGTCAAACGCGGCCGCGAGAAGCGCCTTGGTATAATCCTCCCTGGGCCGCTCGAAAATCTCAACCGCGGGGCCTTCTTCCACTACGCGGCCGTTGCGCATCACAATCACATAATTGCACAGCGCACGCACGACGCGCAGGTCATGACTGATGAAAAGATAGGCCAGCTCGTGCTTTTTCTGGATATCTCGCAACAGATCGACAATCTGGGCCTGCACACTCATATCGAGAGCGCTGGTCGGCTCATCGAGCATCACGAATTTGGGTTCCAGCACCATGGCGCGAGCAATGGCGATCCGTTGACGCTGACCACCGGAAAACTCGTGCGGGTAGCGATCTTGCACATTGGGATCGAGGCCGACTTCGACCAGAGCTTGGCTGACGCGCGCGCGCCGTTCCGGCCAGCTCATCGACGGGCTCTGGATGAGCAGCCCTTCTTCGATGATCTGGCTGACCGAGAGGCGGGGTGACAAGGATCCATAGGGGTCTTGGAACACCACCTGCATCTCGCGCCGCAAAGGACGCATGCCCTTCTGGTCGAGTCCATCGATGCGCTGGCCAGCGTACGAGATTGCGCCCGTCGAGGAGACGAGTCGTAGCAGCGCCTGGCCGAGTGTTGTTTTGCCCGAGCCCGATTCGCCGACCACACCCAAGGTCTCACCGGCGCGAAGCTTGAGAGAGACCCCATCGACGGCCTTCACGTGGTCGACGGTACGACGCAGCAGCCCGCGTTTGATGGGAAACCAAACCTTGAGGTTCTGCGCCTCGACGACAACGCGCGAAGTCAGATTGCTGCTGGGCGGGGCGCCTTTCGGCTCGGCGGCAAGCAGGTGACGCGTATAGGCGTGCTGGGGGGCGTTGAAAATGCGTTCGACGGGGCCTTCCTCGACGATCACGCCATTGTTCATGACGTAGACCCGTTCGGCCATCTTACGCACGATACCCAGATCGTGCGTAATGAGGAGCATCGCCATACCGAGTTCACGCTGGAGCTTGGACAGCAGCTCAAGGATTTGGGCCTGTATCGTCACGTCGAGCGCGGTCGTAGGCTCGTCGGCAATCAGCAGGTCGGGCTCGTTGGCCAGGGCAACCGCAATCATCACGCGTTGCCGCTGCCCGCCCGAGAGCTGGTGCGGGTAGGCGTCGAGACGGCCTTGCGCGTCGCGGATGCCAACGTGCTCCAGAAGCTCGAGCACCTTGGCGCGCCGACGAAGTTCGACCGGGAACAGGGACGCCCCCGTCGGGTCGAGCCTGGTCAGGAACCACTGGGGCAAGAGGCGAAGCGCGCGGGCCACCTGCATCAGATTTTCGAGCGTGCCCGGCGTGTACTCGGCCGGCCGATGCAACTGCACGATCTCCCCGATCTGCTTTTCGATCGAATGCAGCGGATTGAGCGACGTCATCGGCTCCTGGAAGATGATCGAGATGCGATCACCCCGGATCTCGCGCATGGTCGCCGGGCGCACCCGGAGCAGATCCTTGCCTTCGAAGTAGATTTCCCCCGTCGGGTGCGAGGCCGCCGGGTACGGCAGCAATCGAAGTATCGAAAGGGCCGACACAGTCTTGCCCGATCCCGACTCGCCGACGAGCGCCACGGTCTCACCCGCGCCGATGTCGAACGACACGCCGCGCACCGCTTGTGCAACCTCTTCGCCGCCGCGGAAATCGACACGCAGATCGCGCACGCTGACGAGCGTCTCCGTCGTGGTGCGGTTGCTCATTGATAGATCTTTCGTGGATCGAGCGCGTCGCGGACGGCTTCGCCGATGAAGATCAGCAGCGACAGCACGATGGCGAGGGAGAAAAATGCCGTCAGCGCCAGCCAAGGTGCTTGCAGGTTGGCCTTGCCCTGCAGCAGCAGTTCACCCAGCGAAGGCGATCCCGGCGGCAATCCGAGACCGAGAAAATCGAGCGCCGTCAGCGCGGCGATGGAGCCCGACAGCTTGAAGGGGAGGAAGGTGAGTGTAGCCACCATCGCGTTCGGGAGCAGATGCTTGAACATGATGCGCGCGTTGGATAGCCCGAGTGCGCGCGCGGCCTTGATGTATTCGAAATTGCGCCCCCGCAGGAATTCCGCACGCACGACCCCCACCAGTTGCGTCCAGTTGAAGAGGAGCAGGATCGCCAGCAGTGTCCAAAACCCCGGCACAAGTACCGCCGAGATAATGAGCAGGACATAAAGCGAGGGAATTGATGACCAGATCTCAAGGAACCTTTGGAAGATGAGGTCGACCCAGCCTCCGAAATAGCCCTGTACCGCACCAGCGATGATTCCGATCGTGGCCGATAGCACGGTCAGAACCAGCCCAAACAGGATCGAGAGCCGAAATCCGTAGATGACTCGCGCAACAACGTCGCGGCCCTGGTCGTCGGTGCCAAGCCAGTTCCGGTTGCCGATCGCCTGGAAGCGGGCGAGTTGTTCGGGCGGCGCTTCGCAGAGCGCCAGCTTGGTGGCCCAGAAGGGCGGCGCGGGAAAGCCCAGGCACCGGTCCCCGGACCCCTTCATGCGGGGGAAATCCTTGTTGATCGAACCGTAGGAGTAACGGATCGGCGGCCACACGATCCAGCCGTTCTTTTCGATCTCGTCGAGGATCACGGGGTCCTTGTAGTCCGTCACGGCCAGGAAGCCGCCGAACGTGGACTCGGGATAATCGGCGAACACGGGAACGAACGTCTCGCCCTTGTACCGCACCAGGATCGGTCGATCGTTGGCGATGAACTCGGCCCCCAGGCTCAGGCCGAAGATAACGAGAAAGATCCATAAACTCCAATAGCCGCGCCGATTAGCCTTGAAGTTGGCCCATCGCCGACGGGCAATGGGCGAGGTTTCGCTGGCGCGCGGCAGGAAACGACGCCAGTTCCGGGATGGCAGGACACGCTCGATACGGTCGTCGCTGCGGGCGTCCATCAGACCTCCCGCGATTCAAAGTCGATGCGAGGGTCGACGAGCGTATAAACAAAGTCCGATATCAGATGCAGGACCGTGCCCATGAGCGCGTAGATGTACACGGTGGCGAAGACGACGGGGAAATCGCGGTTGATCAGTGATTCGAACCCCAGCAGACCCATCCCGTCGAGAGAAAAAATCTGCTCGATGATGAGGCTGCCTGTGAAGAAAGCGGTCACGAACGCGCCGGGAAAGCCGGAGATGACGATGAGCATGGCGTTGCGGAACACGTGGCCATACAGCACGCGGTTTTCGGACAAGCCCTTGGCGCGAGCGGTGATCACGTATTGCTTGCGGATCTCGTCGAGGAAGGAGTTCTTGGTCAGAAACGTCATCGTCGTGAAGGTGCCAATGGCCAAGGCGATGAGCGGAAGCGTAATGTGCCAAGCATAATCCAGGATCTTACCCGCCCACGAAAGCTGGTTGAAGTTGTCGGACGTGAGCCCGCGTGTCGGGAACCATTGAAAGAACGATGCGCCCGCGAAGAACACGATCAAGAGCACCGCAAATAAAAATCCCGGAATGGCATATCCCACCACCAGCAGGGTGGATGACCAGGTGTCGAACTTCGTGCCGTCGTCGATCGCCTTTTTGATGCCGAGAGGGATTGAGAT
>JBKJYG010000292.1:0-7368 GCA_046715905.1 Hyphomicrobiaceae bacterium
ACCAGCGCCAACTGACCACCGGCAATACGGTCGGTTCCGGGGGAATTCGACGGAGCGGCCGCGTCGGCGTTCCGATAGATCAGGCCGCCGCGCATCCCGCCGCCATTGGTCTGCCGCGTGAGTTGGTGCAAACTCGTCCGTGCAGGACGAGGTCGAGATGGCAACCAAGAACAGAATGCAGAAGGCTCAAGCGGCGCTCACGAAGGCTGAGGCGGCGGCTGAGCTTCAATATCTGAGCGAGCAGATCGCCGGTCACGATCGCCTGTATTATCAGGACGACGCGCCTGCGATTTCCGATGCCGAATACGATGCTCTGAGAGCCCGCAACGACGCCCTCGAAGCGCAATATCCCGGGCTCGTCCGCCCCGATAGCCCCTCGCAGCGGATCGGCGCGCCGGCCGGCGAGGGTTTCGGTAAGATCCGTCATACGGTGCCGATGCTCTCTCTGGGCAATGCCTTTGAAGATCAGGACGTGGTCGATTTCGTCGCCCGCGTTCGACGCTTTCTCAATCTCAAGTCTTCGCAGGCGCTGGATATGACATCCGAGCCCAAGATCGATGGCCTTTCGATCTCACTCCATTACCAGCATGGACGGCTCGCCCAAGCGGCCACGCGCGGCGACGGCACGGAAGGCGAGAACGTCACGGCAAACGTGCGCACGATCGCTGACATCCCGAAGCGGCTCAGCGGCAGCCGCGTTCCGGCCACCATCGAAGTTCGCGGCGAGATCTATCTTGGCCATGCGGACTTCCGCCGCCTCAACGAAGATCAGGCGGCGCGCGGCGACAAGACATTTGCAAACCCGCGCAACGCCGCTGCGGGATCCTTGCGCCAGCTCGATCCGGCTGTGACGGCCCGCCGGCCGTTGCGTTTTTTCGCGTACGGCTGGGGCGAGGTTTCGGATCTGCCGGCCCAGACGCATGCGTCGGTTCTAGCCGCGTACAAGGATTGGGGTCTGCCGGTCAACCCGAGGTTCGCCGTCTGCAAAACGGCCAGCGACATGCTCGACTTCTATCGGATGCTGGCGCAGGACCGGTCGGGCTTGGGATATGACATCGACGGCGTGGTCTACAAGGTCGACCGCCTCGATCTCCAGCAGCGACTGGGCTTCGTGTCGCGCTCGCCGCGATGGGCGATCGCGCATAAATTCCCCGCGGAACGGGCGCTCACGGTCCTGCTCGGCATCGATATCCAGGTCGGGCGCACGGGATCGCTGACGCCGGTCGCCAAGCTCGAGCCGGTGACCGTTGGGGGCGTCGTGGTCGCCAACGCCACGCTGCACAACGAGGATGAAATCCACCGCAAGGATATCCGCATCGGCGACACCGTTGTGGTGCAGCGCGCGGGCGATGTGATCCCGCAGGTGCTCGGCAGTGTTCCAGAACGCCGCCCAGCCGATAGCAGGCCCTTCACGTTTCCCGAGGTCTGCCCGGTGTGCGGCAGCCATGCGGTTCGCGACATCGACGAAGCGACGGGCGAGGCTGGCGTCGTGCGCCGATGCGCAGGCGGCCTCGTCTGCCCGGCCCAGGCCAAGGAACGGCTCCGGCACTTTGTTTCGCGCAACGCCTTCGACATCGAGGGCCTGGGCGAGGAACGGATCGCGTTATTCTTCGACGAACACCTGATTCGGTCGCCGGCGGAGATTTTCACCCTGGAGGCGAGGGATGCGAGCCTCGCTCCGCGCTTGGGCGAGCGGCCAGGCTTTGGCGCCAAATCGGCCACCAATTTGTTCAATGCCATCAGGGCGCGCCGAAGCATCGCGCTCGACCGCTTCATTTTCGCGCTCGGCGTTCGCCACATCGGTGAAACAACCGCCCGAGATCTGGCCAGGGCATTTGGCAGCTGGGATGCGTTTCGTCGCGCCATCGAGCGGGCGGCCGAGGCCCGGCCCGGCCCGGCATGGCGGCGACTTCGAGCCATTCCGGGACTTGGAACCAGAACCGCCGAAAAATTGGTTCGCGCCGTTGCGGCCGACGCATCCCCTCTGCAGTCCGCGGACCTGTTCCCCGGCAATGTGGGCCTTGAGGCTCGGCTGATTGCGCTCAAGCTCGCTCCGCAGAAGGGCGCGGCTGGAATAGCGCTCGCGTTTCAGGATGATAAGACCCGGCTGATCCGAGCTGCGCGTCAAGCCATCACGGAATTTGCCGGTGAGGCCTACACCGAGTTTGCGGCGCTGAACGGGATCGGCACGGTGGCGACCGATGCGCTGGTTGAATTCTTCGCAGAGCCGCACAATCGACAAGTCGTTGACGCCTTGCTGCAGCAGGTCGACGTCGCCCAAGTCCAGCGCCCGTCCGCAGCGGCGAGCGTCATATCGGGAAAGACGGTGGTCTTCACCGGCGCTCTCTCGCAACTCGGACGAAGCGAGGCCAAGGCGCAAGCGGAACGGCTGGGGGCCAAGGTTGCCGGATCAGTGTCGAAGAAGACGGATTACGTGGTCGCCGGCGCCGACGCGGGCTCAAAGCTCGACAAGGCCCGGCAGCTGGGCCTCAAAATTTTGGATGAAGACGAATGGCTGGCCTTGCTCGGGCCTGAGGCGATCTCACGCTGACCGCTCGTGCAACCGGCGAGGCCGGTCGTCTGTTGTATGGAATAAGCTCCCTTTAGTAACATGCCCTTAACCCCGAGGAGACCGTACATGCCCGTCAAGGAAATTTACAAGACCCGCGCCACCGCGACCGGCGGCCGTGACGGCTCAGCCAAGTCGGACGATGGATCCGTCGACGTCAGGCTTGTCGTGCCCAAGGAGATGGGTGGGCCGGGCGGCGCAGGCGCCAATCCGGAGAAATTGTTCGCGGCTGGCTACTCCGCCTGCTTCCTGGGCGCCATCAAGGCGGTATCGAAGAAAGAAGGCGTTGCCGTACCGGCGGATGCAACCGTTACCGCTGAGATCGGCTTTGGTCCGCGTTCGGAAGGTGGCTTTGGCATCACCGCCAACCTCACCGTCGCCTTGCCGGGAGTGGACCGTGAAGCCGGCATGCGGCTGATCAAGGCCGCGCACGAAGTCTGTCCGTACTCGAACGCCACGCGCAACAACCTCGATGTTGGACTGAACTTGGCCTGAGCGTTACAAAAACGCAGCACGCCCATATCGGTCCTACGACCAGCACGAGCTTTCCAACCATTGCGGTTGTCTGCCCGCCGGCTTAAGCGGGCGGCTCCCGTCGAGAATCTGTTGCAGGAACATCTCGCTCGATTATTTGGTCGCCCAGCGCTTAATCATTCAGTGGCAAGCAGCGTCGCAACGATCCGGCTCTGGAACTCTTGGATCGTCGAACGGGTTACCTTTGGCAATCATGCCCTGAGCAGTTCCCGATCTGGCGGCCTTTTACGAGCTGCCCCAGCGTCGCGCGCTCATTTCCTTTCCATCGACCGAATTTCGACAGATCGAGCTGCATCGCAACATGACCGGGCGACCATCTTCACTCCCGGAGACCGCGATCGACAGGTTCTTGCCGATCCGTGAGTTCACGCGCTTCCACGACGATGCAAACATCAACTATCAGCTGAACCGTTTTCTGGTGCCGGGACTGGAGCCTTTGTTTGCGGACATCGGCGCGAAGATTGCCACGTACGACCATTGGAAGGCGGAATTCCTCTCCGCGGCGAAGAATCGCGAACAGCTCAATGAGCCGGCGCACGCTGCCGGACTGTACAGAGCCGCAGAATTCTTCATGAGCCCCGGTGATCCGACCCGTCGTTTTGCGTTCGAGAAGTTCATCGCGCTCTTTTACGAAGCTCACAGGGATGAAGGCATCGAGCGGATATCCGTGCCTTATGAGAGCAGCCGCCTTCACGGACTGAGACGGGTTCCGGAATCGCCGCCGCGGGGAACCATCGTCGTTCACGCCGGCTATGACGCTTATGTCGAGGAGTTCTATGGGCTTGCCCAAGCCATGGCTTCGCGCGGATACGAGGTAATCATGTTCGACGGGCCAGGTCAGGGCTCGACGCTCATGCGCGAGAAGCTGCCGATGACGCACGAGTGGGAAAAACCAGTCGGCGCGGTCTTGGACCATTTTGAGCTGACGAATGTCACGCTCGTCGGCATCAGCCTCGGCGGCTGCCTTGCGGTCCGTGCGGCAGCATTCGAGCCAAGGGTCAAACGCGTTGTGGCCTTCGACGTCATGCTCGACTTCTTTCAGTGCATCACCTCGCGGCGCGGCAGGGCCGCACAGGCAGCGATCACCACGCTCGTGCGACTGCGCCTCGCCACGATACTCAACAAGCTGGCCAGCGCCATGATGAAGCGCGACCTCATGTCGAAATGGGGTGTCGAACAGGGCATGCACGTGCTCGGCGCGGCAAGCCCTGCCGAATTTTTTGACAAGCTCAAAGCTTATAATACACGTCGGATTTCCGCTCTCGTTGCGCAGGACACGCTGATCATGGCTGGGGCCGAGGATCATTTCGTGCCGCTTTCCCAATTGTTCGACCAGCTTCCGTTGTTGAGCCATGCAAGGTCCGTTACCGCGCAAATCTTCACGCGCGCGGACCAGGCACAATCACACTGTCAGATCGGCAATCTCGGGCTCGCAGTGTCGCAGATCCTCGCCTGGGTGGATGCGCATTCGATGCGACAGCGATCACTATGAGCGAGGTCGACCCGATCCGCCGTGTGAGCGTCATCAGCACCGGCGCCGTGCAGATCCACCCGGATCACATGGCCTGCACTTGGCGGCCACCATGGCTGTGGGTGCTGACCTCCCGGAAATGGACCGCGCCGCGTCCGATCCACGTCTACGTCATCGAGCACCGCGACGGGCTGGTGCTGTTCGACACGGGGCTTGATCGCGCATCTATTACGGATCCGAAATATTTTCCGTCGGGAGTTCTTTTGGCGTCGCTGTACCGCATGGCGAGATTCAAGATGGCTGCCAATCAGACCTTGACCGCGCTGCTGACTGGACTGGGATACAGCGTTCGCGACGTCAGTACGGTCGTCCTTTCTCACCTACATGGCGACCACATCGGCGGTTTGCGCGAGGTCAGTCATGCCGAGATTTTGGTCGGCCGATCCGAATGGGCTACCCTGTCGGGACGATGGCCCGAGCTGGCCGGCGTCATGCGGCGGCACATTGAATTGCCGGGCTTGCGATGGCGCCAGATCGAGCAGGCACCGATCCACGACCCGGCGCTTGCTCCCTTCGACGCGGGGAACGACCTGTTTGGCGACGGCACTATGGTGCTGGTTCCTACCCCGGGACATACCGCCGGGTCCCTCTCGCTCATCGTGCGCCGACCCGGACGGCGGACTTTGGCGCTGGTCGGAGATCTGACCTACGATGTCCATCTGCTCGATAAAGGGCATGTGCCCGGAGTGGGCGACCGCCAGATGCTGCTTCGTTCCACCGCCTTGCTGAACCAGCTACGATCCCACACGCCCGGCCTCGTCGTATTGGCCGCTCACGATCCAAGCGCCGCCTCCGCCCTTGCCGCAGCCATGGCCGCCTGAAGGCAGCGAGATCGATATCGATCAGCAGCGCCGGTGCATAATCGCGATAAATCGATATCAGCTCACTCGCAAGCCGCCTGACGCCAATCACCCCCGCTTCCACTACCCATCACTCCCACTCGATCGTGCCCGGCGGTTTCGACGTGAGGTCATAAACAACGCGGTTGACGCCCTTGACCTCGTTGATGATGCGCGTCGCGGTGGCGCCCAGGAAGGGCATGTCAAACGCGTAAAAATCGGCAGTCATGCCGTCGGTCGACGTCACAGCGCGCAGGCCGACGACATATTCGTACGTCCGCCCGTCGCCCATCACGCCCACGGTCTTGACCGGCAGCAGCACCGCGAACGCCTGCCAGATCTTGTCGTAGAGGCCCGCCTTGCGGATCTGGTCGATATAGACGGCATCCGCATTGCGCAAGATGTCGAGTTTTTCCGGCGTGATCTCGCCGGGGCAACGAATGGCGAGGCCCGGCCCCGGAAACGGATGCCGGCCGACAAAGATTTCGGGCAGACCCATTTCGCGTCCCAGCGCGCGCACCTCATCCTTGAACAGCTCGCGCAGCGGCTCGACCAGTTTCATGTTCATGCGCGCGGGCAGACCGCCGACATTATGGTGCGATTTGATCGTCACCGATGGGCCGCCGGTGAAGGAGACGCTTTCGATCACGTCGGGGTAGAGCGTGCCCTGCGCCAGGAAATCGGCGCCACCGATTTTCTTGGCCTCCGCGTCGAACACGTCGATGAAGAGACGGCCAATGGTCTTGCGCTTCTGTTCGGGATCGCTGACGCCGTTGAGCTCGCCGAGGAAAAGCTTTGACGCATCCACATGCACCAGCGGGATGTTGTAGTGATGGCGAAACAGGTCGACCACGGTTTCGGCTTCATTGAGCCGCAGCAGGCCGTGATCGACGAATACGCAGGTGAGCTGGTCGCCGATCGCCTCATGGATCAGCACGGCGGCGACGGCGGAATCGACCCCGCCGGACAAGCCGCAGATCACCCTGCTCGAGCCTACCTGGGCGCGGATTTTCTCGATCGCTTCTTCACGAAACGCACGCATGGTCCAGTCGCCGGCGAGGCCCGCGACCTTGCGGACAAAATTGCGGATCAGCCTGGCGCCATCGGGCGTATGCACCACTTCGGGATGAAACATCAGCCCGTAATATTTTCGCTTCTCGTCCTGGATGACGGCGAACGGCGCATTCGGCGAGACGCCAACTACGACAAAACCGGGCGGCATTTGCGTAATGCGGTCGCCATGGCTCATCCACACTGGATACCGCTCGCCGATCGACCAGGTGGGATCGAACAGTGCGCTGGCTGCTTTGACCTCGACATCGGCGCGGCCGAATTCGCGGTGGTGACCGCCCTCGACCTGGCCGCCGAGCTGGGCGGCCATCGTCATCTGGCCGTAGCAGATGCCGAGCACCGGCACGCCGGAATCGAAGATCGCCCGGGGGGCGCGCGGCGAGCCCGCCTCGTGCACCGATTCCGGTCCTCCGGAGAGGATCACCGCCTTCGGCCTCATCTCGCGGAACGCGGCCTCCGCCTTCTGAAACGGAACGATTTCCGAATAGACGCCCACTTCGCGCACGCGCCGCGCGATCAGCTGCGTCACCTGACTGCCGAAATCGACGATGAGAATCTTGTCATGCGCGGCTGCCGTAAGCTGCGGCGCCGACTCAAGCTTTGCTTTGGCTGGGGTCATGGACAGCAAATAAACGCATCGCTCTCGCACGGCAACATGTCCGCAGCCGCCATCTCGGTCATCCACATTTTGGACTGGACAACGTCATATATGTCAATAATACTGACCTAATATGGGAGGCTGCCATGAGCGACGACGCGCACCCTGACCTGATCGCGCTTGGCGAGCGCTGGATTGCCGCCTGGAACGCGCGCGATCTCGACCG
>JBKJYG010000293.1:0-4078 GCA_046715905.1 Hyphomicrobiaceae bacterium
GCGGATCAGCGCCTCCTCCGCGTCGAGCATGTGGCGGGCCCTGGCTTCGTCATCGGTTTTGACAGAAATGCGGACCTTGATGCCGTCGATCCCGCTCGCCTGGAAGGCGATCTTGGGATTTCCGACCGCGTCGAGTTGCGCCATGCGATCCGTCAAAAGCTCGTCGATCCCGGACTCGCTCAAGCCCCATGTGCGTAATACGCGTGTCCGGATCACGGCGGCCTGGCCGGACCGGCGCGCCAAATCCGGAAGGACCGTCCCCGTCATCATTTCCTTCATTTCCCGAGGCACGCCGGGAACGGCATAAATGACCTTGTCGCGGATGGGGCAAACCAGCCCCGGCGCCGTGCCGGGCATTTGCGGTATCGCGGACGCTCCCTCCGGGATATCGGCTTGGCGCAGATTGTTCAACGACATGACACGGCCGCGAACTTCGAACATCTGTTTGATTTTGGACGCTATCTCGTCGTCGCGACGCATCGGAACACCCATGACGCGAGCAATCACGTCGCGTGTGATGTCGTCCTGGGTCGGCCCGAGCCCGCCGCAGCAGATCACCGCATCGCTGCGTTCCAGCGCCAGCCGGATCGCCGCTTCGATGCGCTCGAAATTGTCGCCGACCTTCACTTGGAAAAAGGAATCGATCCCGGCCAAGGCAAGCTGCTCGCCGATCCAGGATGAATTGCTGTCCACGATGATGCCCAACAGAAGCTCGGTTCCGATCGCCACCACTTCACAACGCATCTGGCTTTGCTCCTGGATGTTCAGCCGGCTTCGCTCAGGGTACGGCTCTGGACATTTGTAGAGGCCTGGGCGTAGCTGTGCCAGCACCTCTCGCCCAAGCTCGGCCACCTATCAAACGATAGTCACTCGCATGCTCAACACGCCGACCCGCCTTGCCGAGAGCCTCAGCCGCGTCGCTGCAGGCGATCGAAAGGCCTTCGAGCACGTCTATCGTGCGACCTCCGCGAAACTTTACGGTATCGTGTTGCGTATCTTGCGACGTCGGGAATTGGCGGACGAGGTCATGCAAGACGTCTATCTGAGCATCTGGCAGCGCGCCCGCGACTTCGATGCCGATCGGGCATCACCAGTCACGTGGATGGCAACCATCGCCCGCAACCGGGCCATTGACGTGGTTCGGAAGCGTAGCGAAGCTCCGGCCCTTACCGCATCGCCCGATCTGCCGGATATGCCCGACGGTTCCCCCATCGCTTCCGAGCTGATGGAGCATCGCGAAGATTACGCGCGCCTTCTGAAATGCCTGGATGCGCTTTCGCCGGAGAGACAACAGGTCGTTAAGCTGGCCTACCTGGATGGCCTGAGCCGGGAGGAGCTTGCGCTCCGATTTGGCCACCCTGTGGCGACGATCAAGACCTGGCTTCATCGGAGCTGCAAGCAGCTGAAGGACTGCCTCAGCTAATGGTCGACCGGGATGACATCGACGCAATGGCCGCCGAGTATGCGCTTGGCACTCTCAGCGCGTCCGAGCGCGAGGCAATCGATCGCCGCCGGGCGGGCGAGCAAGCCCTCGACGCGGCAATAAAAGACTGGGAAGCCCGTCTAGCGCCGCTCATGGAAGCCTTTGCACCGGAACAACCTCCAACCAGTCTTTTTGCGGCCATCGAGGCCCGCCTCCTAGGCCTCAAACTCATCGCGGTGCGCGACCCAGCGCGTGTTTCAGACCCGAGCGACGACGCAAACATCGTGCAACTCCAAAGCCGCATTCGGTTCTGGCGACGGATTTCCGGGATATCGTCCGCGCTGGCCGCGAGTTTCGCGCTCGCGTTCGTCGGCGGATACACGCTGCTCCCCCGGCAGCCTGAGACGTTCGTCGGGGTCTTCCAGCAGGGTGACACACAGCCAGCTTTCCTGCTGACGATTGATCTCGCCTCTCGCGAGCTGTCGATACGACTGGTCGCCGCCGAGCGCGTTCCAGACAAGACATATCAGCTCTGGATCGCATCCGATCAGCTGGGTCCGGAACCTCGGTCGCTGGGGCTGATCGCGGATGCGGCCGAGACCACGCGCAAGTCGCTGACGGATTTTCAGCCGGCACTTCTGCAGCGCGCCACCTTCGGCGTTAGCCTGGAGCCACCGGGCGGGTCCCCCACGGGCCGGCCGACGAGCCCAGCACTGCACGCCAAACTGTTTCCGGCCAAGACTTGACGAACTTTTGGTTTGCGGGAGGCCTCGCTCAACAGTATGTGAATGCGCTCCTGAAACTTTGGCGCTTCCCGCCCGTAGCTTCGGTACTCGCAGAAACGGCAATGCACCCTTTGGATTGGAGACGTTACATGAGCTTTCCCGCTATGCTTCGTGGCACTATGGCAACTCTCGCGCTTGCCCTAACATCGACAGCCGCTCCCGCGGCGATGATTGCAGCGCTGCACGACGGCAATAAGATTTCCTGGATCGATACAGATCAGAAAAAGACCACCGGCTCGGTTCAACTCGCCGACAATGCCAAGCTCGTCGGAATGGATGTCCGCCCCGCCGACGGCAAACTCTATGGACTGACAGCGGACGGCGTCATCGTCGTCGTCGATCACAAAACCGGGAAATGGGAAAAGAAGAGCCAGCTTTC
Organism: Hyphomicrobiaceae bacterium; assembly: GCA_046715905.1. Taxonomy (GTDB): domain Bacteria; phylum Pseudomonadota; class Alphaproteobacteria; order Rhizobiales; family Hyphomicrobiaceae. Next base: position 2,588 of record JBKJYG010000293.1, read on the forward strand.
TGAGAAGCTGCCCGCCGGGGCTGAGGTGACGGTCGATTTCAATCCAGTGGCCGACCGCATGCGCATCCTGACGAGCGGCGGCATGAGCCTTCGCGTCAACGTCGATGATGGTAAGGCGGTTGTGGACGGCTCGTTGAAGTTCGCCGAGGCCGACGCCAGCAAAGGCAAGACACCCAAGGTTACGGCCGGCGCCTACACGAACAGCCACACTGGCGCAAAAGAGACCGCGCTCTACGACATAGATATGACATCTGGCACGTTGGTCATGCAGGCACCGCCCAACGAAGGCGTCCTGAAGACGATTGGGAAGCTGGGAGTAACTCTGTCGGGGCCGATCGCTTTCGACATCGTCTCTGATGGTAAAGGCGGCAACTCGGCTTGGCTGATGGCAGGCAACGCCCTGCATTCGGTCGATCTCACTTCGGGTGCGGCGAAAGTCGTTGCACCGATTGCGGGGCTCAGCGGACAGATTAACGATATTGCCGTTTTGCCGGCAAACTGAGGTTTCGGCTGGTGAGGATCATGCGCTCGACCTTTTGAGCGCGTGATCCCTTCCCTATGTGAGAGGGATTGAAACAGCGCCGGAGACTTTCCTATGGCTCGGATAGGCAGCGTCGTGAGATCGGGCGCGTTGGCCATTATCATCGGACTGGCGCTGGTGCCGGCTTGGGCTCAGACCGCGATGGCACAGAGAGGTGGAGGTGAAGGACCGGCGTCGGCCAGAGAGCAAGCGGCTTCCGAGGAAGACGGATCTTTAGCAGAAGCCTCGCCATTGCGAATGCGGCCGAGAGTGGAAGCCTTCATGCGCTCGTTCTTCCTTTCGGGAAAACCGCTCAGCCGCGAGGAGATCCGCGTGCTCTACGCACCATCCGTGCTCTATTTCAGCAAGGGTCAGTGGACGCGTGAGCGGATCGTGCGCGACAAATTCAACTATTTCCGGCGGTGGCCCCTGCGGCGGTACCGGCTGCTCGAGGAGACGCTCCAGGTCAGTCGAACGCCATCTCGGCCCGGCAGCTATGACGTGGATTTTCTCTACGAATTTGATCTCTCCTCGAAAACCGAGTCCGCGAAGGGCCGGGGCCGCGGGTTTTTGACCCTGGATTTGTCCCAACCTGGCGGGCGGATCACGCGCGAGGGGGGAACGGTGCTTTCGCAGCGCTAAGCTCAAGCCCCACGGGCAGAAGCCGTTTGATCGAGGAGATGGCCGACCCGCCACGCGCAATCCGGGCCGCAGCACCGGTCAATGGTTCGACCGCGACGGCCATATGGTGGGCGTTGGCGTGCAGCAGCATGACGCCATCGCACATCATCCCGACGTGACCAGGCCAAAATACGAGATCGCCGCGCTCTAAACCGTCGAGATCCCCTGAAATGAGCACCTCGGTACCGAGGCCCTCCTGCTGCAGGTCCGTGTCTCTGGGCGCGGATAAACCTGTGGCTTCGAGCGCGATCTCGACCAGCCCCGAGCAGTCAAGCCCGTGTCGCGTACGG
>JBKJYG010000294.1:0-2587 GCA_046715905.1 Hyphomicrobiaceae bacterium
GGGGAGAGCCTGCGTCGGTCGCGTTTTGCCACTCGCTCGGGCTCGACTATGTGTCGTGCTCGCCGTTCCGGGTTCCGGTTGCCCGCCTCGCCGCCGCCCAGGCCGCCGTCAAGGCGAAGGGGGGCAGCGGCACCGCGTGAACCTCTGCGCCTAGCGGAGCTTGGCCAGGAATCGATCGAGGATTGCGTTGGTTTCGGCCGGGCGCTCGAGCTGCGGAAAGTGGCCGATATCCGGGATGATCTCGACCTCGGCCTGCGGCACCAGTTTGCGCACCATGTCGATATAGGGCGTCGACTGGCCGACGCTCATCGGCACTCGCTTGCGCTCGGGCGTCGTCCACGTTGTCTGCAGGATCAGCATCGGCACCCGGACGCGACCGTAGATGTCGTCGAAACGCTCGCTGTCATAGCGGCCGATATCGGCAAACAATGGACCCGCGATGGCGGGCGGCCGGGCCTGTGCCCGTTCTATGATGGGCCGCGACTTGGCTGGATCGTAGCCGGCGCTGAACATCTGCGCGAACAACGGTTCGACGAAGCCGACGTAGCCTGTGGTCTCGATCGCCTTCAGCGTTTCCAGGTGCGCCGTCGAGCCCGCAGCACCAAGCCGGCTGCCGTCGACCAGGATCAGCGCCGCGACCCGATCGGGAACGCGCGAGGCGGCGTCTGCGATGACCCGGCAGCCCATGCTGTGGCCGATCAGAACCGCGCCCTTGAGGTCGAGGCTTTGCAGCAGCGCGGCGACGTCGGCGCCGTGTGTTTCGATCCGGACGTGCTCCGGGCCGCCGGGCGACGTGCCGTGGCCTCCCAGATCGAGCGCAATGGTTTCGTGCCGAGGCGAAAAATAGCGGACCTGCTCGTCCCAATCGCTCCGCGCGCAGCCGAAGCCATGCACGAAGACGAGGGCGGGGCGTCCTTGGCCGGTGCGGGTGTGTTCAAGCGTTGCCATGTGCGTGTCCTCGCCTCAAGGTTGCGTCAGAGTTGATGGCCGAGATTATTGCGACGAATGAGCGGCAGCACCAGCTGGCCGAAGCGCTCGGCCTCTTCGTCGTGGCGCCAGCCGGACAGGCAAAAAGAGTGGCATCCGGCATCGATAAACTGCTGCAAGGTGGCGGCGCATTGCTCCGGATTGCCGACAACGGCGACCCCGGCGCCGGGCCGTACCTTGGTCAACCCGCTCCACAAATGCGGGCCCAGCAGGTCGCTGCCGCTGCGTGCAAACTCCTGCATGCGCTGATTGGCGACGGAGGTAGAAAAATGCGTGCGCACCATGTCCTTGAGCCGATCGCTGGCGCCCGCGACAAGGTGTTCGGCGGCAGCCCAGGCGTCGCGCTCCTCCTCGCGGCAGATGATCTGCAGGCGCATGCCGAAGCCGATGCGATCCGCCCGACCGTGACCCTGGGCAAGCGCCCGGATAGCGGTAATCTGTTCGCCGATGCGCTCGGGGTAGTCGCCCCAGAAGAGATGCACGTCGGCGTGCCGGGCCGAGATCTCCCAGGCCTCACGTGACCCGCCGCCCAGATAGAATTTCGGATGTGGCGATTGAAACGGGCGCGGCCGGATCTGAGCGCCGCGAAGCGTGTGGAAAGCACCGTCGAAGTCGACCGCGCCCTTCGCGGTCCACAACGTCTTCAGCAGCCGCACCTCCTCCTCCATGAGGCGGTAGCGATCCTCCTTTGCGAGCCGGACGCCCTCGGAGGCCACCTCGCTCTCGCTCTGCCCCGCGATCAGGTTGACCGAGATACGCCCTCCGGTGAGCTGGTCGAAGGTGGTGATCATCTTGGCGAGCAGCACGGGATTGATGTAGCCGGGCCGGGCCGCGATCAGCATGCGCATGCGCTTGGACAGCGCGGCCATCATGGCGCCGGCAATCCAGGCTTCCCAGCACACGGTCTGCACGGGAATCAACATGTAGGAGAAGCCGGCGGCCTCGGCCGTCCTCGTCACCCGCTCGAACATCGCCAGCGATTGCGGCACCTCGACCGGCCGCGCGTAGGTGGTGGTGTCGCCGTTGGTCGGCAGGAACCAGCCGAACTCGAGAGGCGGCCGGCGGGGCGCCACAGCTCAGCTCGTCACGCGGCAGCGGCGCCACATTTCCGGCGCGGAGGCTTCCTTGCCGGGGCTGCGCCGGACGACCTCCAGCGCTTCCTCGCTGATCAGGGTCATCACAATGTCCACGCCTGCCTCTGGCTCGTCGGCGGGGACGGTGTAGCGAAACCCGTGCCGGTTGTAGTCGCCCTGCATTCGCGTGCCGCTCGGCGTAGTGATCTGCGGTCCCTCGATCAGAAAATGGCTGTTCTCGCGGCACCAGCCTCCGTCGATGGCGTCGGCGCGCGCTGCAGTTGTGCCCAGACCAACCGACACCATCACTGTGGCGGCCAAAGCGGATCGGCGCATCAAAGCCAGGACAGGCGTCATTAACCGAACTCCCAGGAAACTCAGGGGCGCGGGCCAACAGCCACGTATCCCGCCAGCCACGCACAATTTTTGTTCGCCAGGCACTCTGGAAATTTCAGGCGAGCTATGCCATCTTAGCGTCAGCTTTTAACAACCGGAAGGAGGTGATCCAATGTCGAGTGGGATTGCGA
>JBKJYG010000295.1:0-4305 GCA_046715905.1 Hyphomicrobiaceae bacterium
GTTTTGGCCAGCACCAGCAGCATGTCGGCGCCGGCCGCACGGTAGGCCTCGGCACGCCGGAGCGCTTCGTCGACCCCGTGCATGCGCGGCATTGGTGCGCGCGATGATGATGAGGTCGTCCGAGCGCCGCGCGGCGCACGCCTCGGCAATTTTGGCGACCATCAGCCCCGTCGGCACGATGTGCTCGATGCCGATGTGGTGATGCGCGCGCTTGGGGAGGATCTGGTCTTCGATTTCGATGGCGGCAAAACCGGCCGCCTCGGTCATGCCGATGGTGCGGCGCATGTGCATGGGATCTCCCCAGCCGCAGGCGCCATCGAGGATCAGCGGCAGATCCGACACCGTGCGGATATCGAGGGCCGCCTGGCACATTTCAGAAAGGGAGAGATTGGCTTCCGTAACGCATTTGACGTAGCCCATGGACCCGCCGCCAAGGTAGAGCGCACGAAAGCCCGCTGCCTCGGCCAGACGCGCGGTCAAAGGATTGAAGACCAGCGGCGCCTCGATCGGTGCCCCTTCCTCGAGCATGCGGCGGAGTCGGGCCATGACGTTTCGTCCTTCATTTCTGACTGCCGCCAAGCCGCAAATCTGCCGCGGCGTGTTGGTTAACCTTACATTGTCGATGACCTGTGAGGAACAGCCCAAGCTTCTGGCCCGTTCTAGCTAGTCCGGTGTACCTGCGTGGGAGTGTTGAGCGATGGCCGTTACGACCCGCTCGTTTTGGAAAGGCCACCTCCGGTTGGCCCTGGTTACCATCCCGATCCGCCTCGTCAGCGCGGCGGACAGTGAAGACAAGGTGGTCTTCCACCAGGTCGATCGGACTTCCAAGAAGCGCATCCGGTATCAGAAGGTGGCGGGCGAGGATGGCGATCCCGTGTCGAGCAAAGATATCGTGCAGGGGTTCGAGGTCGAGCCGGGCAATTACGTCCTGGTCGAACCCGACGAGTTGGACGCCCTGAAACTGTCCACGCGGCACACGCTCGAACTGCTGGAGTTCGTCGACGCGGCCGATATCGAGCCGCTGTACTTCAACCGCCCCTATTACGTGCTGCCCGACGGCGATGTAGCGGAAGAAGGGTATCGGGTCATTCGGGATGCGTTGAGGGCCTCCAAAAAATGCGGTATCGGCCAGCTTACGCTTCGAGGCCGGGAGAACCTCGTGGCCTTGAAAGCGGTGGGCGACGGCTTGCTCCTCGAAACCCTGCGCTATGAAAGCGAGGTCAAGTCGCCGGGTGATATCTTCAGCGACATTGGCTCGGCCGCTTTGCGTCCGGGCCTGATCGAAATGGCCAACCAGCTGATCAAGGATCGAACGTCCGACTTTGATCCAGCGAAGTACAAGAACCATTACACCGAAGCCGTCCGTGATCTGGTGCAGGAGAAGCTGAAGGGCGGCAAGGTGGTCGAAGTCTCGGGCGGCGATGACCGCAGCTCGACCGGTACCGTGATCGACTTCATGGAGGCGCTGCGCCGCTCGACCGGGCAAGCGTCGGCATCCGAGACGCCTCGGGCAGCGTCATCGGCCAAGACCGCCTCCGCCTCTCCCCGCAGCGAAAAACCTAAGGCGGCAGCGGCCGCCGCGGCACGGGCCCCGGACGTGCGCCGCGCTCTGGCCCAAACGGCCGAGGGCGGCAAATCTGCAAAGAAGACGGGCAAGACCTCACGCGGGTCCAAGAGCGGCACGCGCGGCTAGCCTAGAGTTGTAGCACGCCGCTCGGCGGCGACCGCCACGGCCGCCTTGGCCTCGACCATCGCGTCGTCGAGACGGCCCGAGTAACCGCTGCGCACCGCGCCCACGGCAAAAACGTCGGGGAGATTTGTCTCGAGCCGAGCATCGGTGACGAGAGCGCCGGTAGCGTCGCGCCGGGCCTGCGGGCCCGCGATCTGGCTGTTGGGCTGAACGCCGATGAACACAAACGCCGCCGCGCATCGCACCACGTCAACGGCTCCGGTCTTGCGATTGCGCGTGCGCACGCCTTCGACGCTGTCCGAGCCCTCGATGGCCTCGACCGCGGTGTCGCTGAGTACGCGCATGCGTGCGGCGAACTTCACTCGCGCGGCATATTCGGGCCGGGCCCGCAGCGCCGACCGTGCAACCAACGTCACGCTCGAGGCGATCTCCGAAAGGTGCAGCGCCTCCTGCACGGCGGCATCGCCGCCGCCGATCACCACCACGGGCCGGCCAGCGTAGAGCGGCCCGTCGCACCAGCCGCACTGCGACACGCCGTGCCCCGACAGATGCGCGGCACCCGGCACGTCGAGCGTCTTCAGGCGGGCGCCCGTCGCCAGGATGACCGCGCGGGCCGTGATCCGTTCGGCGCCCGCGGTTATGGCCCAGCCATCAGCGATGCGCGCCAGGCTGTCCGCCTCCTCCATGACCAGCAGGACGCCGCGGTCGGCATTGGCGGCGAGCAACTCGCTGGCGAGATCGAGGCCCGCAACGCCGCCGCCGGCAAAGCCCTCGAGTTGGCCGACGTTGACGACCAGCCCGCCCGGCGCCTCTGCGCCCATGACGTGCGCAACGGACCGGCCGGCCAAAGCGGCCGCCTGCGCCGCGGTATGCCCCGCGATACCGCCGCCGATCACGGCTATGTCGTACAGCAACTCCGCCTCCCGTGCTCCGGCCCAGTCGCAGCCTCGCCGTCATTATGCGCGAGATTGCGGGCCCCTGTCAGCGCCGCCTCGTCACAAAGGTGAGGGCGGGGTTGCGGTGAGCCTTGGCTTCGCTATCGTGCCCAAAACAAGATGTGGAGGCGCGCCTGTGGAATTTGATTACGTGATCGTGGGATCGGGATCGGCCGGATCGGTCCTTGCCAGCCGGCTGACCGAAAGCGGCCAGCACTCGGTTTGCGTGCTGGAAGCGGGTCCTAGCGACTATCGCAATCCGTACATCCATTTCCCGGCCGGCTTCTTCAAGCTGCTGGAAAACAAGAACGTCAACTGGGTGTATCGGACCGAACCCGAGCAGCGCACCAAGGATCGCCGTATCCTCTATCCCCGCGGCCGCGTGCTCGGCGGCGCGAGCTCGATCAACGGCGTCATGCAGGTCCGCGGCCAGCGCGAGGACTTCGACGATTGGGCGGCGATGGGCGCACGCGGCTGGAGCTATGACGACGTGCTGCCCTATTTCAAGAAATCGGAAACCTATCTGCCGGGTGACCCGGCCTACCGAGGCAAGAAGGGGCCGCTCACTGTCGAGGATTACACCAGCCACCACCCGCTGACGCACGATTTTGTCAAGGCCGGCCAGGAAGTCGGCCTCGCCTACAATCCCGATTACAACGGCGCCCGGCAGGAGGGCATCGGCTACGTGCAGCAAACCCGCGCCGGCCGCTGGCGCGTCTCGACGGCGCGCGCCTTCCTGCGCCCCGCCATGCGCCGCTCCAATCTGAAGGTCGAGACAGGCGTGCTGGCCACCGGCCTCACCTTTGCCGGCAACCGCATCTCGGGCGTCACCTTCGCGCGCGGCATGGGGCGGGGCGACAGCGTTGGCGTCACGGCGCGCCGCGAGGTCATCGTTGCCGGCGGCGCCATCAACTCCCCGCAACTGCTGCAGCTCTCGGGTATCGGCGATCCCGAGCATCTGAAGTCGATTGGCGTCGCCGTGCGGACCGCGTTGCCGGGAGTCGGCGCCAACTTTCACGATCATTACGTCGCGCGTGTCGTGCGCGAGGTGCGAGGCCGCTCGACCATCAACAGGACTCGCGCGGACTGCGCCTCGCCTGGCAGGTTGCTCGCTGGGCAATGTTCGGCGACGGGATCCTCACCTACTCCGCCGGCAACGGCATCGGCTTCTGGCGATCGCAACCCGAGATGACGCGGCCGGACGTGCAGATCTCGTTCGCGCCGGCCAGTTACGCCGCGGGCCAGATCGGCAAGCTCGAGCGCACCCCGGGCATGACGTGCGGCGCCTGGCAGTGCCGCCCCGAAGCCCGGGGCACGGTGCTGGCCAAGTCCGCCGATCCCAACGATGCCCCGGCGATCAAGCCCAACTACTTGGGCCATGAACTCGACCGAACCGCGATCGTCGCAGGACTGCGCTTGTGCCGGAAAATCCTCAACGCACCCGTGTTTGCGGCGAGCGGCGGCACCGAAATGTACCCCGGTCGAGATGTCGAGAGCGACGACGAGTGGCTGGATTACGCCAGCCGTAACGGCAGCACCGTCTATCACCCGGTCGGCACGTGCAAGATGGGGCAAGACCGCATGGCCGTCGTTGATCCGGAACTGCGCGTGCACGGCGTTGCCGGACTGCGCGTCGTGGACGCTTCCGTGTTCCCCAAGATGACGTCGAGCAATACCAAC
>JBKJYG010000296.1:0-5589 GCA_046715905.1 Hyphomicrobiaceae bacterium
GCTTACGCCCGAACTGATCGATGGTCCCATCGTGATCGAGGCCAGGACGGTGCGTATGCATGGGCCTCGAGCGCCGGAGAAGGGACTGCTGACCTGACTTCCTGTTAGCGGTCGAGCACCGATGCGCGGGCTCGCGCCTTGGGGGGCCGTAGACGTGAGTGTTGCGGGCGGCTAAAGCTCCGCACGATACAGCGCCGCATGCCATCACGCGAGCGGGCGGCGATGCCGGACCGAGGTGAGATATGGCCAATTGCATCCGCGCGCTCGCCATGGATGCCGTCGAGAAAGCCAAATCCGGGCATCCGGGCATGCCGATGGGCATGGCCGACGTGGCCACGGTGCTGTTCTCGCAGTTCCTCAAATATGACGCCGCGCATCCCGAGTGGCTGGATCGCGATCGGTTCGTGCTGTCGGCTGGACACGGGTCGATGCTGATCTACGCGCTCCTCTATCTCACCGGCTACCCCGGCATGACGATCACCGATCTGCAGAGCTTCCGGCAGCTTGGTTCCAAATGCGCCGGGCATCCGGAGTTTGGCCATGCGGCGGGCATCGAAACCACCACGGGTCCGCTCGGCCAAGGGCTGGCCAATGCGGTCGGAATGGCGTTGGCCGAACGGCTTCTCAATGCCCGCCACGGCGATGCGATCGTTGATCATCATACCTGGGTGGTGGCCGGGGACGGCTGCTTGATGGAAGGCATCAGCCAGGAAGCGATCTCGCTGGCGGGTCACCTGGGACTGGGCAAGCTGATCGTGCTGTTCGACGACAATGGCATCTCGATCGACGGGCCGACCAGCCTGTCGACGAGCGAGGATCAGATCGCCCGCTTCAAGGCAGCGGGTTGGAACACGATCAGCGTCGATGGTCATGATCCGCTGGCGATCGCGCGCGCGCTCGGCACCGCGCGGAGCGATCCGTCGCAACCATGGCTGGTCGCGTGTCGGACGCGGATCGGGTTTGGCGCCCCCACCAAGGAGGGTAAGGCGTCCTCCCATGGCTCGCCGCTGGGAGCGGAGGAGATCAAGGGCACGCGGGAGCGCATCGGCTGGGGCCACGCGCCGTTCGAAATCCCCGAGACCGTGCTCGGGGCTTGGCGGGCGGCAGGCCGGCGTGGGTCGGCCACACGCGAGGCCTGGCAGGCCCGCTGGGCCAAACTACCGGCGGCGACGCGCGCCGCCATCGAACAACCGATCGGCGCCGCGACGGCCGCGATAAGAATCGCCATCGCCGATCTGAAATCGACCGCGGCCCAGTCCGGCAAGACCGAGCGCGCGACTCGGGTTTGGTCGGAGCTGACGCTCGGCAGCCTCGTGCCGGCCTGTCCCGCGCTCATCGGCGGCTCGGCCGATTTGACCGGCTCCAACAACACCAAGACCAAGTCGCAGGGCGTGGTATCGCGTGGCGCGTTCGGCGGCAGCTATATCCATTACGGCATCCGCGAGCACGCCATGGCGGCCGCCATGAACGGCATCGCGCTGCACGGCGGCTTGGTGCCCTACGGCGGCACGTTCCTCGTTTTCACCGATTATTGCCGCCCCGCAATCAGGCTGGCGGCGCTGATGGGACAGCGGGTGATCTACGTCATGACGCACGACTCGATCGGGCTCGGCGAAGACGGACCGACCCACCAGCCGGTCGAGCATCTGGCCAGCCTGCGTGCCATCCCCAACCTGCACGTCTTCCGTCCGGCCGACGGCGTCGAGACGGCCGAGTGTTGGGAACTGGCGCTGTTGGCGGAGGGCACGCCGACGATCCTGGCGCTCTCGCGGCAAAACGTGCCGAACCTGCGGGACGCCTCTACGCTTGAGGAAAACCGCTGCGCGCAAGGCGCCTACATCCTGCGCGACCCGGAGGGTGGCCGGGACATCACTCTGCTGGCGACCGGCTCCGAGGTGGGATTGGCCGTCGCCACGGCCGAGATGCTGGCGGCTGACGGGATCAAGGCCGCGGTGGTCTCGATGCCGAGTTTCGAGCTGTTTCGCGCGGCATCGGACGACTATCGCGCGGCCACGCTTGGCGATGCGCCGCGGTTGGCGATCGAGGCCGGCGTTCGGCAGGGCTGGGATGAGTGGCTGCGGCCGGCGGACGGCTTTGCCGGCCTATCGGGGTTTGGCGCCTCGGCACCCGCGACGCAGCTTTTCGAACACTTCGGACTGACGCCAGCAAAGCTCGCGGTCTGCGCCAAGCAGCTCCGCGTTGCTTGCAGCTAGCCCGCTCACCGCTGCGCGGGCATGGCCGTCTCGACGAGCCTTGCCCAGTAGGACACGCCGGCCGGGATGATGTCGTCGTTGAAGTCGTAGGCGGGATGATGCACGCCCGCCGTGTCGCCGTTGCCAACGAAGATGAAGGCGCCCGGACGTGCTTCCAGCATATAGGCGAAATCCTCGCCGCCCATGGTCGGGGGTGTGTCGATGTCGACGCCGGCCTCGCCGGCGATCTGGCGCGCCACGGAGGCTGCGAAGTGCGTCTCGGCCGCGTGGTTGCTGGTGACCGGGTAGCCTTCCGAGTAGGTCAGCGCGACGGTCGCGTTGTGCATGATCGCCAGCCCGTCGCAGATCTCGCGCACGCGCCGCTTGACGAGCTCGCGCACCCGCCTCTCGAGCGTGCGCACGGTGCCGGCGAGCCGCGCCGTCTGCGCAATGACGTTGTTGGCCTCCCCCGCCTGGAAAATGGTGACCGAGACCACGGCCTCGTCCAGCGGGTTGAGGTTGCGCGAGACGATGGTCTGCAGGGCCTGATGCAGTTGACAGCCGATGGTCAGGGGATCGTTGCCCAGGTGCGGTTTGGCGGCGTGCGTGCCCTTGCCTTCGATGCGGATATCGAAGCGGTCGGACGCCGCCAGCAGCGGACCGGGCCGCAAGGCGAACTGGCCGGCCGGGATGCCCGGCATGTTGTGCATGCCGTAGACCTCCTGCACGCCCCAGCGGTCCATCATGCCGTCGTCAACCATGGCTTTGGCGCCAGCACCACCCTCCTCGGCGGGTTGGAAAATCAGCACCGCGGTGCCGTCGAAATTGCGCGTCTCGCAGAGGTATTTGGCCGCCCCCAGCAGCATGGCGGTGTGGCCGTCGTGACCGCAGGCGTGCATCCGGCCGGGGGTTTTGGAGGCATAGGGGAGCCCCGTCAGCTCCTGCATCGGGAGCGCATCCATGTCGGCGCGCAGCCCGATCACACGCCGGACAGGGGCCCCGGAGCCCGCACGGCCCTTGATGATGCCCACCACGCCGGTACGGCCGATGCCAGGCACGATTTCATCGCAGCCGAAGGCTTTCAGCTTCTCCGCCACCACAGCCGCCGTGCGATGCACCTCGTAGAGAATTTCGGGGTTGGCATGCAGGTCCTGCCGCCATTCGGCGATCTCGTCCTTCATGGAGGCGATGCGATTGACAATGGGCATGGCGATGGTCCTTGGCGGGGATAGTGAGCGATAAGACGGCCTTTCAGCGCCAAGATCAACCGGAGGATCGATCCTGGTGCTCGAGGTAGGCCAGCACGCCCTGCCCGGCGCGGTGGCCGGTAGCAAGGCAGGCCTGCAGGAGATAGCCGCCCGTGGGTGCCGTCCAATCGAGCATCTCGCCGGCAACGAACACGCCTGGCCGGCGGACGAGCATGAAATTCTCGTCGACCTCACCCCGCTGGATGCCTCCACGGGTGGAGATGGCCCGATCGAGGCCGGCCCTACCCGCGATCTGCAGCGGCATCGCCTTGATCAATCGCGCCAGGGCTCCCGGCTCGACCGGCATGTGCCGCGCGGTGGCCTCATGCAGCAGCCCGATGCCCACCGGCGACAGGGCGATGGCTTTGCGCAGCCAGGTCGCCAGCGACGCCTTGCGACGGTCGGCTGTGAGCCGTTGCTGCAGCAGATCCACCGGCTCGTCGGGGCGTAAATCGATGTGGAGCGCGACGGGTACGTCGGCCTGGGCTGGCGGCGGCCCGCCCGTCCCCCGTGCCTGGTCCAGCGCGCTCGTGAGGGCATAAACAGCGCCGCCTTCCAGCCCGGCCGCGGTCACGACGGCCTCGCCCCGCACCCGGCAGCCTCCTGCCGACAGCGCCACACGCTTCAAGGGATGGCCCGCGAACTTGGCGCGGAAATGATCCGTCCAATCGATCAGGAGGCCACAGTTCGACGCCGCCAGCGGCGTGAGTCCGACGCCCCACGAGGCCAGGATGGCCGTCCAGGCCCCATCAGAGCCCAGACGCGGCCAGCTCGCGCCGCCCAGCGCCAGAACGACGGCGTCAGCCTCGACCGCCGAGTTACGCCCGTCATCACCGGTGACGTGCAATGTGCGCCCGTCGACGCCGGTCCACCGCTGCCTGAGCCGCATCTTGACGCCCAGGCCGCCCAGGCGCGCGAGCCAGGCCCGCAGCAGGGGCGAGGATTTCATCGCCGTCGGAAACACGCGGCCGCTCGAGCCGACGAACGTCTCCTCGCCCAGCGCTCGAGCGAATGCGACGGTCGCCGCGGGGGGAAAAGCCCGCACCGCTGCGTCAAGCCATTCTCGCCCCTCCCCATAGCGCGAGAGCAGCCGCTCCAGATCCTCGCTGTGTGTCAGGTTGAGGCCGCCGCGACCGGCCATCAGCAGCTTGCGGCCGGGGCTTGGCATGCGGTCGAAGATGGTCACCGCATGGCCCGCCGCGGCGATGACATCGGCCGCCATCAGCCCGGCTGGTCCCGCTCCGATGACGGCGACGCTGCTTGGGGGGCGACCCGCCCTCACCAGACGCCGGTATTGGGCATGGATGCCCAGGGCTCCTGCTTGGGTTTAGCCTCGCCTTTTTGCAGCAATTCGAACGAGATGCCGTCGGGCGATCGCACAAAAGCCATGCGGCCATCGCGCGGCGAACGGTTGATGACGACGCCAGCCTTCATCAGGCGGTCGCACAGGGCATAGATATCATCGACCTCGTAGGCCAGGTGACCGAAGTTGCGGCCGCCCGTGTAGGATTCGGGATCCCAGTTGAAGGTGAGCTCGAGGAGCGGGCTTTTGTCGGCCGCGCCCTTGGTGGCGTCGTCGGGGGCCGCCAGGAAAATCAACGTGAAGCGTCCAGCCTCGTTGGTGACGCGGCGGACCTCGGTCATTCCCATCTTCGTGCAGTAGAATTCGACGCTTTTGTCGATGTCCGTGATGCGGACCATTGTGTGCAGATAACGCATTCTGATCTCCTCGGGGGGCCGTGCGACGCCTTGGCGGCAGGTTTAGGAGCCCGACTATCGGAGATAGGGGCAGCCGTGCAAAGCCGTTGCCGGAATGTCACAAAACTATAGAGAACCGCGCCGTGAGCGCTGCCAGGCGGGCCAACTCCTGCTGAAAATACCAAATCTGAGCATAGTGTGGACGACCACGCTTTGTTCTGCAAATGTTTTGTTCAACTCATCCGGAGCAAAGCCTCTTTGCCCGTTGGTGATTCGCTACTTTCTGAGACTTTTCGATAGCGGGAGAGCGTTATTAACAGGATGGGAGAAGCCCCTCGGAGCCCTCCTGAGAACATGCGCGAAACGGGTTCAGTAAGATCGTGATTTATCCATATCTGCCCATAAGATAGTCGATTGTATGGCCGTCCGACATGTCGGCAATTCCACGGCGC